>JBAPXT010000354.1:0-3200 GCA_049284355.1 Sedimentisphaerales bacterium | reverse complement strand
CTGTTCTTTATGAAGATGGTAGAGTACATCTCGCTTATAGAGCAATGTCCGCAGATAATACTTCAGTGATTGGGTTTGCTTCAAGTGCCAATGGCTTCAAGTTTGACGAGCAACTCTCCGCCCCAGTCAATGTGCCCAGAGAGGAATTTGAAGCGAAGCTGGTACCGGGTGGCAATTCGGGCTGTGAAGATCCGAGGCTGACCAGAATAGGTGACAAGATTTATATGTTGTACACCGCCTTTAATGGTAGAAGTGATCCGCGGGTAGCGTTGACCCATATTTCCCTAAATGACTTTATAAACAAGCGATGGGTCTGGTCGCGACCCATTCTGATTTCACCGCCGAATTTTTCCGATAAAGATGCAGCTATTTTCCCTAAAAAAATCAAAGGTAAATATGCTATCCTGCATCGTTTAGGTACGAGTATCTGGCTGGACCTGGTTGATGATTTGAAATTTGATGGCGATAAATGGCTTGGCGGGCATATTTTCATGAGCCCGAAAGACGAAATGCCAGACACCGAGAAACTCGGCATTTCTGGACCACCGATTGAGACAAAATACGGCTGGCTCCTGCTTTATCACGCTGTTTCCAGAAAAACGCAACCGATGACCTATTATGTTTCAGCTGCCTTGCTTGATTTGAATGACCCGTCTAAAGTCATAGCTCGTCGAAAAGTACCGATCCTTGAACCTGAAACACCTTATGAATTATTTGGGCAGGTTAATAATGTGGTTTTTCCCTGCGGTGCGGCAATCATTGGTGAAGATCTGTTTGTTTATTATGGTGGGGCTGATAGCGTTATTGGCGTGGCGACGATGAAAATAGAGGACCTGCTCAATAGCCTGCTTAGTTGGGTAGAAATTGGAAACGATGTGATAAAACTGGGGAAATTTAGTTGGGGCACCTTCAGCTTTAGTCAGTTGCGAAAACTTATTTCATCTGATACGCGACCAGAATCGAAACTCCTCGGAGCCTAATTCAGCTGGTTAGTAGACTGTCTGACTTTATTAAATAGAGATAGAACCAAGTGTAAGAAGGTCATTACGTATCAATGGAGGTAGGAAAATGACTATTGATGTTTTTTTGACCTTACCCCGTGGGTAGTATCACCTGCTATTAGAATCCTGTCGCTGTATTAGCATACTCCATCGGAGTCATATCCTTCAAAGAGCTATGAGATCTCACCTCGTTGTAATCCTTCCGCCAGTCTTCAATGACTTCCCTTGCATGTTTCAGATTGAGAAACCAGTTGGTATTCAAACATTCATCCCGTAGCCTGCCATTGAAACTTTCCGCATAGGCATTCTCAATCGGCTTACCGGGTCGGATGAAATTCAATTTCACACCTTTCCGGTATGCCCACTCATCCAATACCTTGCCGGCAAATTCAGGTCCGTTATCCATCGTAATGACTTCGGGCAAGCCTCTGGTTTCTGCCAGCCGTTCCAGGACATTCACCACCCTGCTACCTCCCAGAGAAGTATCTACTTCTATCACCGGGCATTCACGGGTATAGTTATCAATAACGGCCAGGGCGCGGAAACGTCGCCCGGTGACAATACTATCAGACACAAAATCCATGGACCAGTGCTCATTAGGGCGTATCGCCGATGGCATCACTACTCTTAACCCAGCAGCACCTTTTCGCCGCCGTTTTCTCCGTAGCGCCAAACCTTCTTCCCTGTATATCCTTTCTGTACGTTTGTGATTTACTACCAGATTCTCCCTCTTAAGTATAATGTGAAGCCGGGGACTGCCAAAGCGCTTCCTTTGCCCTGCTAGCTCACGTAGACGGCATCGCAATGCATCATCATTATCCATTTCGGGCCGGTAACGGTATGCCGATACCGAGATATTGACCAGCAGACATGATTTCCTTTCACTCAGCCCAAGACTCTCCCTGATATGGGACACTGCCAGACGTTTCGCCTCGGGCTTCAGAAGTTTTTTGAGAGTAATTCCTTAAGTGCCCGGTTATCCAGGGCTTGCTCTGCCACAATCTGCTTGAGACGCCGATTCTCTTCTTCCAAAGCTTTGAGACGTTTAAGATCGCTGGCTGTCATCCCTGAGTACTTGGCTTTCCAGTTGTAGTAGGTAGCATCACTCATCCCGTACTTACGACAGAGATCAGGTAATTTTGCTCCTGCCTCAGCTTCTTTAAGCACGGCAATGATCTGCTCTTCGGTGTATCTCTTGCGTACCATGTAGTCCTCCCCTTCGTTTTATTATAGCGGAGGACTCTAATTCAAGATGCTACTGTTTTCGGGGGTAACGTCAATTGAATCAAATATATGATCTTGTATTCCGATATTGCCCCATTTTCAGAATTAGCTTGTATTTTACCTATCTTTATTTTGTTTGTTGGGTATTAGTTCTTCGGGACAACGGTGACTTTACAATAGACTAGTCAAATTTGTGTTTGGGAAACTCTGAGGTGGATATCCACCCATACAAACAAATCAATTACTTAAAAAAGGTCTCAATGTCAAGGAGTAGAATCAGCCAACTTTATGTTGACAATTATTGACTTGACGGCCTTTTATTCCTCTTCGGGAATAAAATTGGGAATTCTCTGTTGAGTTTGGAGTGGCTTACATATTATCTCGGTAATATGAAGGTTAGGCAAATCCCGAGAAGACGCGGCTAACGCCACGACAGCGGTGTCGGCTCCACGTCCAGTACCAGCTATCGCAATGACTTTCTCGCCGGAAGCAACACAACCGCTGTCAACGGCCATGAGAATCATCTCAACACAAACCTTCATTCCTTGGCAAAAGGTTCGTAAAAGGAAAGCCATGACTCTGGGTGTTGCAGTGCCATAAAGATTCTCTGTGTGAAACAGTGTTGTACCGAAATGGATAATGTGACCCTGATTTTCCAGAGTCTTGACTAGCTCTGTGGGAAACTGCTGCACATATCCCAAGCGATATTGGTGCGGAATCACAACTATTGTGATGCTCGAACCTTTCAACCGCTCGGCAGCCAGTCGTGCAGTGTCACCTCTGGTTGAAGCGAGAACGAACTTGTTAATTCCGCGAGCTTTAGCCCTCTCTATTGCAAGGCGTAAAGTCTCTTCCGTATTAACTACACCAGGTTTCTCAAAATAAACGATTTTCTCTTCCAAGTTTCTCCTCCTCTTATAAATAAGTTGATTACCTTGAGTAATAACATAAACCTGCTAAATAAGGGTTACTTTT
>JBAPXT010000353.1:0-2204 GCA_049284355.1 Sedimentisphaerales bacterium | reverse complement strand
CGACTGGCGAGGACTTGCCGCGACGCCCGGCGAGCCCGGCGACTTCGCAGCGCGCCAGCGTAAGATTGCCGAAGATGTCCGCGGCCTTGAATTGATCCTCATCGCGCGGGTCCTGAAAGCACGTGATCACGCCCGGGCGCTTGCCGAAATGGATGACCGGTTTCGCTCGGTCGCAACGCTCTTCGTTTCGGGCACAGCCGTCCTTCTCGACGCCGTCAACGAATGCGGAGATGCGCGCGGCGAGGACTTCGAAACCGGAGACGACATCGTCTCTTATGTCCGCAGCCGCGGACTGATCGCGCCCGACGCACCAGCCGTCAGAGTGGCATCCGACCTGACGATCGACGACAATTTCCTGGTCGCCAAGCGCATAGCGCTTGGGCCACTTCTGGACATGGCGGCGGCATTCCTCGACGCCCTCGACGTACAGTACGAGCTCTTCGTCGAGGCCGAACCCGGCAAGGTTGCGACGCTCGCGGTCGATCCGGAAGATATCAAAAGCGCACCGCTTCACTGATGGCGGGGGCCGGCTCGGGCCGGCAGCCCGAAATGCTAAAGCCACTAGAGCTTCAGGGCGGCTTTCAGTGCATCGGCCGCCTCGCCGAGCCGGGCCGGATCGCAGGCCCGCAAAACGAGATCCGCCGCCGGCCGTCCATTCCGCAACAAGGGGTAGCTCCCCATCGCCACGTCGCGAAAGCGCTGCTGATGCGCTGAAAAGACTTCCGCGATTTCGCTCTCCGGCCGATCGACCGGGATCGTGACGGAGAGAAGCTTCGCTCCGGTCTCAAGATCTGGCGTCGCCGCTTCCAGCATGACGCGCATGATGTCGGGAACACCCGCCATGACGATGACGTTGCCGATGCGAAAGCCTGGAGCGCCCGATATCTGGTTCGAGATCAAGGATGCGCCGACCGGAATGCGGGCCATGCGTAGGCGCACCGGCGTCAGTTCGAACCCGCGCCGGGCATAGTGCTCTGCCAAAACTTTTTCCGCTCGCGGATCGATACCGATATCGACGCCAAATGCTTTTGCCATGCTGTCGGCCGTGATGTCGTCGTGCGTCGGACCTATACCGCCGGTCGTGAATAGGTAATCATAGCGGGCCCGGAGCGTGTTGACGGCCGCCACGATCTCAGTCTCGTCGTCGGCGACCACGCGCACTTCGCTCAGCCGGATGCCGATGCCCGTCAGATGCTCGGCGACCGTGCCAATATTCCGGTCCTTGGTACGTCCGGACAGAATCTCGTCACCGATGACCAGCAGCGCCGCCGTCACTATGCGCACTTCACTCAAAATCGGGCTCCGCTACGTTTCTGTCACCCGCTCGTCATAGCACTGGCGAACCCCGCTAGAAACACTTGCTCTGCGGCCCTTGGGGACGATATGCGAGTCCATGAAATTCGCAGCTCCCCTGATCCCCGGCAGACTGATCCAGCGCTATAAGCGCTTCCTCGCCGACGTGACAATTGCCGGCGGCGTGACGGTGACGGCCACCTGCCCGAATACCGGCTCGATGCTGGGTCTCACAAATCCCGGATCAACGGTCTGGCTTTCCGAAAGCGACAGCCCGACGCGCAAATACCGCCACACCTGGGAAATGATCGAGGCCGATCTGGGCCTCGGACGCGAGCTCGTGGGCATCAATACGGGACATCCGAACGCGCTCGTGAAGGAAGCCATCGAGGCAGGTGCCATCCCCGAGCTTCACGGATATGCATCGCTCCGCCGCGAGGTGAAGTACGGAGAATCAAGCCGCATCGATCTTCTGCTGACGGGCGGGGCCGACGCACGTCCCTGCTACGTCGAGGTGAAAAACGTGCACCTGATGCGCGAGGCCGGACTCGCGGAATTCCCCGACAGCAAAACCGAACGCGGCGTCAAACATTTGCGCGAGCTTTCCCAAATGGTGGCCCAAGGTCATCGCGCCATCATGGTCTTCCTTGTCCAGCGCGGCGACGCGAGCCGTTTCAAACTCGCTTCCGACATCGATCCCACATATGCCGCAGCCTTTCACGCGGCGGCGGAAGCCGGCGTCGAAATGCTCTGCTACCGCTGCCGCTTGAGCCCTTCCGAAATCGTCGTTGAAAGGCGGCTCGACATTGCCGATTTGTCATTCTAGGCGTAATTTTTTTTGCAGCACCTCCCTCGCCGCTCGAAACGAACCGCCGCCGCCGCTCGTATCCTCTTCCGCAACCGGCTGCCCA
>JBAPXT010000352.1:0-31604 GCA_049284355.1 Sedimentisphaerales bacterium | reverse complement strand
GTCATTATATGTCCGGTATTTGACAAATTGCTCGAACCGGCCGATATCGTGAAAAAGTGCTATCACATCAGCTATCCGCTTTTGATTGTCTGCCAGATCCAGCTCCTGCGCCAAATACGACATCTCTTTACAAACCCGCAGGCTGTGCTCTTCTTTCATTTTCAAATTGGCATTTACAAACTTATCATCGCCATAAAAGCCAGCCACGTAGTCGCCAAACCAAACCCTGAATTTCTTCAACTGCTCCTGTTTCATAATTCCATAGTTTCCAAACAAAAACAAAATTGTTTGTCGCTAATTTACAGTAGATTTTAAGAAAAAACCATATTTTCTATTCAAAAATACAGTTTTTTAAGTATAATGATGCCAAACAAAAGCAAATTAAATCCATAAAAATAACCAAAGGAGCAAAAACAAAATGCCTACCGTTAAAGATGTTATCGTTAAAAAACCTTCAAAGACCGAGGAAGCAACCTGCAAGAGCTGGCCTATCTGGGAATGTGGCCCAAGCACTTTCAAATGGGAATACACAGAGAAAGAAACCTGTCTCGTGCTGAAAGGCAAGGTAAAAGTAACAGATGAGAGCGGTTCGGTGAGTTTTGGGCCGGGGGACCTTGTGATTTTTCCGGATGGGCTGGAGTGCACATGGCATATAACTGAAGCTGTGACAAAATATTACAACTTCGGATAGGCAGCAGGCTGGTTCTAATTGGGGGACGCGGGTTGGCCGGATTGTTAAAATAGGTAAGATGGGGAGGGGGAAATGCGAGGGAATATTTTCGTAAAATGGCGAGAAAGGGGGCAACGGCGCGTCCGCCTTCGCCAAAAGGCTATGGCGGATAAAGGTTAAGGGGGATCCGCCTTCGCCAAGGCTACGGCGAGACAGGAACGTTCGAATCCGCCTGAGGCGGACAAAAATATTCGAAAACGTGTTAAAACTATATAGAAACGTTCGAAAACTGTATAGAAACGTACAAAAACTGTATGGAACTATTCAAAAATTATATAGAAATATTCGAAAATATTGGACTCCGCTTACCGCTGGGGGAGCATCCTACAGGGACGCTCAACATACCTTGTTTTCCTCGGCGAGTACTTAGCCACCGACCTCCCTGTCAGCGGCTAAGCCGCCGACATTTGTATTTCCCACCGATCTCAACCCACTAAGTTGTTTATGAAGGCGGAGCAAGAGGGTGAAATGTTGACTAAAAAACCTGATATTTTGAAAAAAAGGGAAATTTGTTCCCGCGGAAGGCGTCAGCCGAAGGTGACGAAATAGCATAAGAGCAAAAACGCGTAAGAGCGTAAGACAGGGGTAAAAGGGGAAAATTAAGAAATTTTTGAAAATCCAGTAGTTACCACGTATTGACAAAGATATGAAGGAATGAGAGCATAATACATGTTTTTGTAAATATGGTTGTTGTGACATTGGCACAGGAGGAGGCGGAGGTGAGATTGTGGAGTGGTTCAAACTTACAATTCCGCCGAGGGCAAAGGGCTTGGCCAGAGGTGACGAACCTTTGGCTATACCACAGGCAGAGCTTTTAAATACTTTCGCCGAACTTTTTATGGCGGCGGCTGAGCCGAAAAATACAGCACTTTTTTCAAGCGATACATCCTCGCACACATTCTACATCTGCGCTTCGGAGCAGTCTATTGCTTACATCAGACTATTAGTCGAATCCTACAGCGCTTCTGCGTGCCCTAAGCCGGTAGAGGAAAAACTAAACATCCTGGCCGGTAAGGCGAACCACGTAAATAAACTGCTTCAAGCGTAGAACAGTTCGACTACGCTCAGGGCAGGCAAGGACACATACACCACTGACGAAACCCGCACTCGATTACAGGTTTCATCAGGAATAATCAGCAGCCAAACTCAATCCAATACCTGATCAAGAAGGCGGATTTCTAAGTCGTCAAACGTGAGAGGGGCGTCCAGTTCCTTCCACGACTGAATCCAGATATTGGTTTTAAGCTTGAGGGCCTTAATGGAACTGGCAGCTATGCCAAAAACAACATCGTTATTGTCAATCTTTGGATAGGCAAGATAAGCACTTAGAACCTGTGCGGCTGCAATGTTGCTGTTGATGACACAATACTGCTGGCCTTTGATGCCGTTTATCCTAATGCTCTTAATCGTAGCCGGGTCAACATAATTGATATCTACTTCCGGGTCGGGCAAATCAAGAACGCCGTCTGCGGCGTTCACGTCACGTGTGGCAGTGACACCCGCAAAGCAGCTCGAATCCAGCATTGCCCCCGCCGTGACAGTGCCGATGTTTCCAAACGATGTTATTTGACTATAACTAATACATCCCTTGGCGGTAAGGGTGCCGAGGGCGAGTATCTTCATCTTGGCGTCAGGCGGCTGATTCAAGGTCAGAGACAGCTCCTCGACGTTCGCAGCGGTGATAGTTTTAATAGCGTCGCACGTCCACACGCCTGAGAGTGTTCCGGCGACCTTGACAGTTGCAGCACCGCCATTGAGGTTGACATCGACATTCAAATCGCCCGGTATGTTTCGTTTTTTGTCGCCTGTGGTTGTGATGCTGCCGAGCGACGGGGCATTGATGTCCCCACTGGCCCAGTTTGTCGCCGACAGCGTCTTTATAGGCATTTCGCTGTTTATCGTAAGGTTGTTGACTTCGTCAAACTTCATAAGCACACCGGCCTTCGGATTCTCCGATGGGCCGATGGTTATCGTTTGGTCGTCCGCAACATCATCGAGAGTAAGCGTGCCGAGCGAGCCGCTAACTGTGATGTCGCCTCGCAGATTGGTCGTTTTAGCTATGATGCCTTGGAGCGGCCCATCTGAAATGATGTTGCCCACGCTTGTCCCGGTCTTGCTCAAAATCGTCAGAACCGACTTATTCGTCGTACCGTGAAGCTCGATTTGCCCGAAGTTTGCTCTGCTCCTGAGCCGGCCGTATCCTCCGCCGGTCAGACTGAACGTAGCAGCAACGCCGTGGCCGTCGGCGGTTTTTAGCTTGACGTTTTTACCGTTGATATTGCCGAACATCAACGGGGTCAAATCTCCCTTAAGGCCTAAACTGTGAGCCCCACCCGCCGCGACGGCCACAAAACCGGTATTCGGCTCAGGGACATTGCACTCGCTGTTGTTGTTCTTTCCCCAAGCCGCAATTGAGCCGTCCGACTTAAGGCCCAAACTGTGATACGAGCCCGCGGCAACGGCCGCAAAACCAGTATTCGGCTCAGGGATATTACACTCGCCGTCGTCGTTGTATCCCCAGGCCACAATTGAGCCA
Source organism: Sedimentisphaerales bacterium (assembly GCA_049284355.1). Taxonomy (GTDB): domain Bacteria; phylum Planctomycetota; class Phycisphaerae; order Sedimentisphaerales; family Anaerobacaceae; genus CAIYOL01. The sequence goes on along the minus strand of JBAPXT010000352.1, from coordinate 28,338 downwards.
TCGGCTTTAAGGCCTAAACTGTGATACCCTCCCGCCGCAACGGCCACAAAACCGGTATTAGGGTCAGGGACATCGCACTGGCCATCTTTTTTCAATCCCCAGGCGACAATCGAGCCGTCCGACTTCAGACCCAAAATATGATACTCGCCCGCCGCGACGGCCACAAAATCCGCATTCGGTGGAGGGATAGTACACTGGCCATTGTAGTTGTTTCCCCAAGCCACAATCGAGCCGTTCGACTTCAGGCCTAAACTATGAATATCACCTGCGGCGACGGCCACAAAACCCGTATTGGAGCGAGGGACATTGCACTGGCCATAATCGTTCCGTCCCCAGGCCACAATCGAGCCGTCCGACTTCAGGCCTAAACTGTGAGCCCCCCCCGCCGCGATGGCCACAAAACCGGTATTCGGGTCAGGGACGTTGCACTGGTTGGCGTCGTTCTTTCCCCAGGCCGCAATCGAGCCGTCCGACTTAAGGCCTAAACTATGATACGCGCCCGCCGCGACGGCCAGGAAACCCGTATTCTGGTCAGGGACATTGCACTCGCCTTTACTGTTGTCTCCCCAGGCCGCTATAGGCGCCGTACTCTTGATGGCTAAACTGTACCCATAGCCCGCCGCGATGGCCACAAAACCCGTATTCGGCAAAGGCACATTGCACTGGCCGTCACCGTTGTATCCAAATGCCACAATAGAGCCGTCCGACTTAAGGCCCAAGCTGTGCCAAGAACCCGCGGCGACGGCTACAAAACCGGTATTAGGGTCAGGAACATTGCAAGTGCCCCAACTGTTGTTTCCCCAAGCTACAATTGAACCGTCCGACTTAAGGCCTAAACTGTGAAAGTCGCCTGCCGCGATGGCTGCAAAACCCGTATTGGGGCGAGGGACATTGCACTGGCTGTTTTTGTTGCGTCCCCAAGCCACAATTGAGCCGTCGGCTTTAAGACCTAAACTGTGATACCCGCCCCCCGCGACGGCCACAAAACCCGTATTGGGGCCAGGGACATCGCACTGGCCGTACCAGTTTGCACCCCAGGCCACAATTGAGCCGTCCGACTTCAGGCCCAAACTATGATACCCTCCCTTCGCGACGGCCACAAAACCGGTATTAGGCAAAGGCACATTGCACTGGCCATAGTCGTTGTTTCCCCAGGCCACAATTGAGCCGTCCGACTTCAGGCCCAAACTATGATACACGCCTGCCGCAACGGCCACAAAACCGGTATTAGGCAAAGGTACATCGCACTGGCCATAGTCGTTGTTTCCCCAAGCCACAATCGAGCCGTCCGATTTCAGACCCAAACTGTGTACAGGTCCTGCCGCGACGGCCACAAAATCCGTATTCGGGTCAGGGGCATCGCACTGGCCCTTCTCGTTGTCTCCCCAGCCGATGACCTCAGATGCCTGCAGGGCAGGTGAAGCAAGAATCGCCGTCAAAACAATTGCTGTAAGAATATGTCTTTTCATTGAACTTTATTCTGAAAAGGTTTTTGGTTCTCCCCGTTTTTAAGCCATTGGCACGTACCTTTGTAATAAAAGAGATATTATAAACAAATCCGATATGAAAAGCAAGGAAGAAATCCGGAGAATTTGGGATGGCGGGAGCTGGAGTTACAGCTCGGCCTGCGCCGAGCCACGCACGGCGGCAAGACATATACACCGCCACTGATACCCGCACTCGATTACAGGTCTTGTCAGGTGTAATCAGCAGCCAAGTTCAATCCCATTCCTAATGCAGGCGGATTTCTAAGTCGTCGGAATTGGGAAAGCTATTCGGATCGTCGAGGTCCTTATACGAATGAAGCCCTGTATCGTCTTTAATCTTGAGGGCCTTAATGTAATCAGCAGCTATGCCAAAAACAACGCCGCTATTGCTGGTGTTTGGATCAGCAAGATAAGCATTTAGAACCTGTGCGGCTGCAATGTTGCTGTTGATGACACCGTAAGTCTGGCCTTTGATGCCGTTTATTTTAATGCTCTTAATCACAGCCACCGGGTCAACATAATTGATATCTACTGCCGGGTCGGGCAAGTCAAGAACGCCGTCTGCGGCGTTTACGTCACGTGTGGCAGTAACACCCGCAAAGCAGCTTGAATCCTGGATTGCGCCAGCCGTGACCGTGCCGATGTTTCCTGATGATGTTATTTGACTGTCAGTAATCCATCCCTTTGCGGTGAGGGTGCCGAGGGCGAGTATCTTCATCCTGGCGTCCGGTTCCTGAGTAAAGGTCAGAGAAGTACCCACGACGTTCGCAGCAGAGATACTTTTAATAGCGTCGCACGTCCACGCACCAGAGAGTGTTCCGGCGACCTTGACAGTATTGGCAGTACCGCCTTTCAGCGTGACATTAACATTCAAATCGCCCGGTAAGCTTCGTTTTTTGTCGCCTGTGGTTGTGATGCTGCCGAGCAACGGGGCGTTGATGGCCCCACTGGCCCAATTTGTCGCCGACAGCGTTTTTATGGGCATATTGCTATCTATCGTAAGGTCGTTGACCTCGTCAAACTTCATAAGCGTACCAGCCTTAGGGTCGGAAGATGAGCCGATGGTTATCGTGTGGTCGTCCGCAACATCATCGAGAGTAAGCGTGCCAAGCGAGCCGTTAATTGTAATGTCGCCCCGCAGGTCGGTCGTTTTGGCCGTGATGCCCTTCAGCGGCCCATCTGAAATGATGTTGCCCACACTTGTCTCGGTCTTGCCTTTTGTCGCAATCGTCAGAACCGACTTTTTCGTCGTACCGTAAAGCTCGATTTGCCCGAAGTTTGCTCTTGCCCTGATTTGGCCGTATCCGCCACCTGTCAGACTGAACGTGGCGGTAACGCCATTGCTGTCGGCGGTTTTTAACTTGACGTTTTTACCGTTGATATTGCCGAATTTCAGCGGGTCTAAATCTCCCTTGAGGCCTAAACTGTGCTCATAGCCCGCCGCGACGGCCACAAAACCGGCATTCGGCTCAGGGACATTACACTGGCCGGAACCATTGTATCCCCAGGCCACAATCGAGCCGTCCGACTTAAGACCTAAACTGTGTAAAGTGCCCGCGGCGACGGCCACGAAACCTGTATTCGGGTCAGGGACATTGCAATCGCCATAGTTATTCTGTCCCCAGGCCACAACCGAGCCGTCCGACTTAAGGCCTAAATTGTGAGTCACACCCGCGGCGACGGCCACAAAACCTGTATTGGGTTCAGGGACATTGCGCTCGCCATAATAGTTACTTCCCCATGCGACAATTGAGCCGTCCGACTTAAGACCTAAACTGTGGGAGAAGCCCGCAGCGACGGCCAGGAAACCGGTATTCGGGTCAGGGACATTGCACTCGCCATAATCGTTACGTCCCCAGGCCACAATGGAGCCGTCCGACTTAAGGCCTAAACTGTGATACTCGCTCGCCGCGACGGCCACAAAACCTGTATTGGGTTCAGGGACATTGCACTGGCCATGAATGTTATATCCCCAGGCCACAATCGAACCGTCCGACTTAAGGCCTAAACTGTACGCACCGCCCGCCGCAACGGCCACGAAACCGGTATTGAGGTCAGGGACATTGCACTGGCCATAGCTGTTCCATCCCCAGGCGACAATCGAGCCGTCCGATTTAAGGCCTAAACTGTGATAATCGCCTGCCGAAACGGCCAGGAAACCAGTATTGGTGTCAGGGACATTGCACTCGCCGTGACCATTGTATCCCCAAGCCACGACAGGCATCGTGCCCTTAATGGCTAAAATGCGGTTGCCGCCAGCGGCAACGGCCGTAAAACCCGTATTGGTGTCAGGGACATTGCACTCGCCGTCATCATTGTCTCCCCAAGCCACAATCGAACCATCCGACTTAAGGCCTAAGCTGTGCCCATGGCCCGCGGCGACGGCGACAAAACCCGTATTCGTATTGGGGTCAGGGACATCGCACTGGCCGTAATAGTTCCATCCCCAGGCCACGATTGAGCCGTCTGACTTCAGGCCCAAACTGTGATATATGCCCGCCGCAACGGCGACAAAACCGGTATTCGGGTCAGGGACATTACACTCGCCGTAGTAGTTGTCTCCCCAGGCCACGAGCGAGCCATCCGACTTCAGACCCAAACTATGATACCCGCCCGCCGCGACGGCCACAAAATCTGTATTGGTGTCAGGGACATTGCACTGGTTGTAATCATTGAGTCCCCAGGCCACAATCGAGCCATCCGACTTCAGGCCCAAGCTATGAAACAAGCCCCCCGCGACGGCGACAAAACCGGTATTGGGGTCAGGGACATTGCACTCGCCGTCATCGTTGTATCCCCAGGCGACGATGGAGCCGTCTGATTTGAGGCCCAAACTGTGCCAGCCACCCGCCGCAACGGCGACAAAATCTGTATTCGGCAAAGGCACATCGCACTGGTTGTAATCATTGAGTCCCCAGGTCACAATTGAGCCGTCCGATTTCAGGCCCAAACTATGATACGAGCCTTCCGCAACGGCCACAAAATCTGTATTCGGGTCAGGGGCATTGCACTGGCCGTACTCGTTGTCTCCCCAGCCGATGACCTCAGATGCCTGCAGGGTGGTTGACGTAAGGATTGCCGTTAAAACGATTGCTGTAAAGATGTGTTTTTTCATTTTATTTTCCCCTCGATAGAATGTAATTACTCATCATTTTTAAGCCATTGGCATATATATCCGTTGTAGTTACAGGGGCATTGTGAACAAATCCGATACGAAAAGCAAGGGAAAACTCCGAGGAAATCCGCTGTAGGAGGGAATGACCCACGGCGGAGGCGATTCATTTAGGATTGACAATTTACTATTTTGGATCCCAGATAAAGACCCCCGACTACGACCCCCGTCTGAGACTTGCGAGGGCGGGCTATTCGAGTGCAGGATTGCGGGGTTAAATAGAGTTTTGTGTTGTGGAGGGTGTGGGGTATAATGATTGTGAAGAGAATGTCAGAGCTCAAATTTCAGACGACAGATGAAGGAGAAAAATGGCGGGAAAAAAGATACCACAAAATTTGGATTGCAAAAGTGAATCGCACGGCAAGCACCTGTGCTACATTATTTCACAGGGGTTTCATCTCAGCGATGCGGAGGAATACTATGCCCTTGTCAAAGACCCAAAGTTTAAATGCCGGCATTGCGGACGCATAGCCAAGAGCGAGGATAATCTGTGTGAGCCATCTGGATTGTAATATTGGTATGAGCCCCAGATACCGTATCCCAGATAAAAGAGCTCTGGGATATTCACTGTGATACGAAAAGCTGGGCGATTTCGGAGGCCTTGCCAGAACACGACAGGTTTTCATCCGTAAGGAAACTTAGTTCGAGAGCGCCGCCCTCGGATTTTGCGGTTTGACTAAGGCGGTTTTTTCCGATAGAATGAAGGTTTCCAAATCGCAACACCGCGAGACGGATTAAAAGCACATTAATAAATTAAGCTCGAATGAGTAAGCCGGTGACCAGAATACTGTGGGCGGAAGACAACATCAGCGATATCCTGCTGATTAAGGAGGCCTTCAGGCAAGCCGGTTTCCATTTCCATCTCAACGTGGTGGAGGACGGAGTAGAAACGATGAATTTTCTGTTCCGCCGCGGCCGACATAGCCGCTCCAGCCGGCCAGACCTTATCATTCTTGACCTGAACATGCCCAAAAAGAGCGGCCTGGAGGTCATCAAAGACATTAAGGCCGATTCATCGCTGTCGGAGATACCACTATTAGTGCTGACCAGCTCAAGTGGAAACAGGGACGCTCTCGACGGCCTTAATCCTGAGCGATGCCTTTACTTAGTCAAGCCGTCGAGCTTCGATGCCCTTGTCGACTTAGCAAAACAAATTCATAGCTTCCTGTTAACACTGACCAACGAGAAGCGGCAGGGTTAAACGAATTTAAAGACCCCGCCGCGCCGGGTGGGGATTAAATGTTTTTACCCCACCGGCGGCAGCAAAGGTTCGCGAATATTACATTCCTCCGGTTTTCGCGGGTTCGGAGGGTTTTTCCGGCATTTTCATCTGGCACTTTTCGGCACACTCTTTTTTCATCTCTTCCATCTTAGCCTTGGTATCGTCGTCGATTTTTTTCAATTCAACATCCTTTACGAGATTGAGGTCCTTGTCGTATTTATAGAGCTTGTTGCAGGCCAAAATGACAACGCCTCCATCTCCGGCAGCAATGATTTCTTTTTTCATCATATGCTCACACATCATCGTATGCATGGGACACATTCCCATCATCGGCTTGCCCGCTTCTGCTTTGCCTTCCTTGTGCCAGCCCATTTCATCCGCGGCAAGATATGCGCCGCCGACCGCCAGCAGGAAGACCATTGTGACAATTATTGTTTTTTTCATTTTCGTTCTCCTTAAAAACGTGGTTAAAAAATTACATTGGTCCGACATAATCACCAATTTTTTAATCCTGTCGTCAGACAATACAGCGGAGCGACCGTCAAGAAAATAGGGGAATTGCCTAATAGAGCTTCGAAAATTGCTTACTTTTAAGCTAACACCGCCACCGCAATGTGAATCAGCAAATAACCCCCAAGCGCAGCATAGAGGCTAAATGAATTTAAAGCCCCTCGCCGGGCGGAGCGGGTGCAAAATATTTTTTCGTATACAATAAATAGACCAGGAAGCCAATGAACCAGAGGCTGGAAAACAGGACCACAGTATAAGTATTCGGCAGGCCGCTCTGCTTGTAGAAATCAAGCAATTGTTGAGAGAAATTCATTTTCTGGTAGAAATCCAGCAAGGTCACGCGCGAGAACGTGATAACCGTTGACAGAGCCCAGAGAATAGTAAACAGAACCGCGCACCACCACGCCTTAATGTTTAATTTGTATAGGCCGATGGCCACATATCCATACAGTAACATGACAACCAGTGCTATCGCGGCACCTTTTGCTCCGGTTGCGATAAATCCAAAGAATGGAAATGTCCACCCGTAAGCGCCGCAAAATAACATTGAAACGGCCCAGACCCCAAATAACAAACTGGCAGCCAGAACGGGCAAGGGGCATTTGTCGGTCCAGCGGACCTTGGAATCCCTGAATTCACAGGTGGCTTTTACATTTTTACTGCCGTAGAAAAGAACAAGCACTGCGGGAATAATTACGTAGATGACCGTCATAAATCCCATCATTACACACTTCATAACGGCGACCGCAGCTGGCGGCATCTGCCCGCTTTGGCCCATCCGGTCGTACATCTGAGGCAACAGCAGCAATATAAAAACAAGTCCACCTATCCCGCAGATGAGCCAGAGCCAGGAAGAAACCAGTATGAGCGATCTTGCCCACCGCCGGGCTTTAACGGAGCCGATGCCCATCCAGATGAACCAAACAGCAGCCAGAACATATAACAAAATAACGGGAACCATCATACTGGTGTTTACCGGCGGAGCAGAACTATTACGAAGAGAGGCTGATGCAATCATACCCATTACCATAAAAGGCACCATGAGCGCACAAAGCCCACCGAGAATAATCTGAAGGATTCCGAATACAACAAGCCCTGCTTTGCGGTCCTTAAAACCTGGACTTTGCATTATTTCTTCATTTTCCGGCATATTTCGTTTCTCCTATTGTTATAGTGCTAACAATTTATACACCATTGCGCAACTTCAAACAACTGTAGGTCAATAATAATCCGAGTGTCAATAGTCTTCAAGATTATTCAGATTGTGGCTGCGGGTGGGGGCAATCCGCACTATTTGCTGAAAAAATGCCAAAAATTTTGAAAATCCCGTAGATTCCACGATTGACACAAAAGCGTAAAAATGATACAGGGTTTGCACCTATCGCAGGTGGATAACCAGATACCCGCCTTCGCGGGGACAAAGGATAAAACGGAGGCGAGAATATGAATTGGTTCAAAATTACAACTCCGCCGACAGAAGGCGATGAGCCAACAGAGCTTTTGAATATGTTCATCCAACTTTTTATAGCGGCGGGTGAACCAAAAAATACGGCGCTTCTTTCAAGCGAGACTTTGCCGAATACATACTACGTCTGCACTACCGAACACTCCGTTAACTGGCTTCAGCTATTAATTGAATCTTACGGCGCATCTGCGTGCCATAAGCCGAGCGGCGAAAAACTGACACCTATGGCAGGTAAGGCAGAACACATAGACAAGATGCTTTGAACAGCGGATAGCGTGTAGCCCTTCGACTGCGCTGAGTATGAATTTGCACAGGAATAGATCTATTTTTTTCTTGCTTATTGGCCAAAATGGGGTATAATAAAATATTCTTGAGTTTTGTTAATAGTTGAAGGATGAGGATGAGATGAGAAAACATTTCTTGCTTTTTAATTCTTTTCTATGCGCATTACCCGCGCAATAAGTACGCGCTGGGCTTCGCCCCAACGAGTTGAAGTTAGAAGCCTTTGAGCTAAGGAGGATGAGAAGATGAAAACAAATCATCACCAATTCTGTACAGCGTTTCTCGTCGTGAGCGTGCTGGTCTTACTGACCGGTGCCCCTGTGAGTGCCGATATCATTTACGCGGCGTGTGTCGGTAGCGGCGACGACCAAGGCACGATTGAGAAGTTCGATTCGAGTGGAAATGGTACCCTATTCGCCTCTGGCCTGGGCCACCCTGTGGGTCTTGCGTTTGACAGCGGCAGCAACCTCTATGTTTCCAGTTTTTACCACGGGATGATTGAGAAATTCGATTCGAGCGGAAACGGGGTCATCTTCGCCTCGGGCTTGAACCATCCTTTGGGTCTTGCGTTTGATAGCAGCGGCAATCTCTATGTCGCCAATTCTTTAGGCAACACGATTAAAAAGTTAGATTCGAGCGGAAAGGGGTCCACCTTCGCCTCCGGCCTGAACTACCCCTACGGCCTTGCATTTGACGGCAGCGGCAATCTTTATGTCGCCAATTCTTACGGCGGGACGATTGAGAAATTCGATTCAAGCGGAAACGGGAGCATCTTCGCCTCGGGCTTGAACATCCCTCGGGGTCTTGCGTTTGATAGCAGCGGTAATCTCTACGTGGCTAATAATAGTTTGGCTAATAGTAGCGACGGTACAATTGAGAAATTTGATTCGAGCGGAAACAGATCCATCTTCGCATCGGGCTTGAACACGCCTTACGGTCTTGCGTTTGACAGCAGCGGCAATCTCTGCGCGTCCATTTGGGGTGACGGGACAATTGAGAAATTCGATTCAAGCGGAAACAGGTCTACCTTCACCTCGGGCTTGAACGCCCCAACGTTTATTGCTACGCAGGTTCCCGAGCCAGCAACAATGGCGATTCTGGCGTTGGGCGGACTGGCGTTGCTTGGACGGAGGCGGAGGTAGTCGATAGTCGCTGGTTGTTAGTCGTTAGTAAGAAAATCACCTGCCGCAGGCGGCAGGTCTAAGCGGAGGAGAAACAAATCCTGCTTGCAATCCTCACAGGTTGCGCTAAAATGGGAAGGAATGGACGAACTGCTCAATAAAATTATCTGCGGGGATTGTATAGAAATGCTCGGTGAGGTCGGGGAACCATTTGCGGACCTTATTTTTGCGGACCCGCCTTTTAACATCGGATACAAATACGACAAATACTACGACAAGGTCAAAAACAAAAACTACATTGCGTGGACAAAAGAGTGGATGGGGGTATGCAAGAAGGTCCTGAAGTCCGCCGGCTCGTTTTATATAGCCATCGGCGATGAGTATGCAGCGAACGTGAAGACAATAGCGGACGAGCTGGGTCTTTTTATGCGGAACTGGATAATATGGCATTACACGTTCGGCCAGCAGACGAAAAAGAAATTTGCCCGAGCACACACGCATATTTTCTACTTTGTAAATGACAAGAAGAATTTTACCTTCAACGAACACACTGTTCGGGTCCCTTCGGACCGGCAGTTAATTTACAACGACAGGCGGGCCAATCCGGCAGGCAAGATGCCGGACGACGTCTGGAACGGATATCCGCGTGTGTGCGGGACATTCAAGGAACGAGCGGAGTGGCACCCCTGCCAGATGCCGGAAAATTTACTGAAAAGAATCATAGCAGTAAGCACCAAGGCCGGCGATTGCGTGCTCGACCCATTCAGCGGTTCGGGAACCACTTTAGCAGCGGCGAAACAGTTGGGCAGAAATTACGTCGGGGTAGAAATATCCAAAAAGTATGTTGAAAATGCCAAAAAACGTCTGGCCCAATTAGAAAAACAACACGGCGGCAATGGGACTCTGGAGCCGGCGGAGATGGCTGAACTAAAGCGTTTATTATCCGATGCCGGGAAAAACGCAGAGAGAATAGCAGCCGACAAAAAGCTTCTGGCTTTATTTACAAATCAATTTTCCGTCAGGATGAACAATGGAAATCGCTACAGCGCCGAGAAAATAGCGGCGGCTTTGGGGGGCTTGGCTGGTTGAAAAGTACAGAGATGAAAAAAAATTTGCTGGTTTTAACAGCGATTGTCGGCAGTGCGGTGATGCTGACGGTGATACAGGCACCGATTAGCTGGTCGGGGCTGGCGTGGGTATCATTAGTGCCATTTATTTTGGCGTGCTCGCCGGATGTAAAGGTCAAGCCGTTATTTCTTACGGCCTATTTAGTTTCGCTTTGTTACTGGCTTGGGAACCTATACTGGATATACCCGGTAACGCCGGCTGGGTGGCTTGCGTTTTGTATATATACGGCGCTGCTCTGGCCGATACTGGCGGTTTGCCTGCGATACTGCCGGGGAAAAAAGATACCGCTGGTTCTGGCAGTACCGGTCTTGATTGTCGGGGCTGAGCGGCTGCAGGGGCTTTTTTTGGGCGGATTTTTCTGGCGGTTTCTGGCCCACAGCCAGTACGCCAATATCACGCTGATTCAAATAGCAGATGTATTCGGCGCAGCAGGCGTTTCGTTCCTGATAGCAATGGTAAACGGGCTGGCGGCGGAACTGATAATTGCCGCTGAAGAGAAAAAGATTTTCAAAACAGGCAATCTTTTGAAAGCCGGTTTAGTGTGCGGTGTAATAGTCGCCACTATCGTTTATGGAGAATACAGAATAAATGAGTCGGACAAATACATCGAAGCAGGGCCATTAGTTTCGACAGTGCAAACAAATGTTCCGCAATCGGTCAAGAAATCTCATCAGTCCTCGGAGGAAATACTTGATGAGCTGCTGAAAAACAGCAAGGCAAGTATCGAAGCCGGTGCGGAACTGGTGGTCTGGCCTGAAACGATGGTGCAGGCAACGCTGGATGAGCGGGTATTAAGCCGTGTAACCGACGAATACCCCTGCAAAATCGTCGATAAAATTTTAAGAGAACATTCGAAGGGGAAGGCTTTTGTGCTTGCAGGGGCATACGGGGGCACATTAAAGATAGCGGAGGATGGGACAATTGATTTAGCCAAAAGACATAATTCAGCGTTTCTGTATAAACCCGACGGCACAGCGGCAAAGGAACAATACAGCAAGATTCATTTAGTTGCTTTCGGAGAGTATGTACCGTTCAGGAAAAGTTTTCCGCTGCTTTTTAACCTGCTGATGAAATTTACTCCATACGACTACGATTATACGCTGGACGCAGGGGACGAATACACTGTTTTCGAAATGACCGGTAAGGAAGGTCGGGCTTATAAATTCGGCGTGATGATTTGCTATGAGGACGCCGTGCCTGCGATTGCGAGAAGATTTGCGACAGGTAAAGAAGGGAAAAAGAACATTGACTGGCTTGTCAATATAAGCAACGACGGGTGGTTCGTGCGATTTGCAAACGACAAAGTTTCTCCAAGCACAGAACTTGGGCAGCACGCGGCAATTTGCGTGTTCAGGGCGGTCGAAAACAGGCTTGCGGTGGTGCGGAGCGTTAATACCGGGGTAAGCTGCTTAATCGATACAGTCGGCCATATACGAGACGGGTATACCGCCGGGGCCCTGCCGCATCGCGCGATGGCAAGAACGGGCATGGCGGGGTGGCTGGTCGACAGAGTACCGATAGATAAAAGAACCACCTTTTTCAGCAGACGCGGGCAATGGCTGGATTTTTGTTGTGCAGTCTGCCTTGTTTGGCTAATGATAATACCATCTTTGGGACGATTTCTTCTTAGAAAAGGGCCAAATCCGCCAAAGGCGGACAAGAAATAGACAGAGGCAGGTAAAAGGGAGAGGGTAGAAAGGCAGAAGTATGCATCTTAACCAAAGGAAGAGCACAAGGGCACTTACGGCCTATACACTTACGGTTTGCGCAGTGCTTATCTTCGGCTGCCATGAATCTTTGCAGAAAACTTATGCCCCCCCCCGTGGTGGTTTCGTAGAAGACCTTGCGCCCCAAGCCACCCGAATTGTCTTGGCAGGATTAACCGACGATGACCCACAAATCAGAGCCAATGCCGTCGAAGCTATCGCAACCACCAAACAAATCAAATTGATGCCTAAAGTGCAGCGATTGCTACAAGACGATTTTATTCCGGTTAGATTTGCAGCGGCCTTAGCCGTAGGCGATTGTGAATACTCCCTTGCGGAAAACTCGCTAAAACAATTGCTGGAAGATGAAGATGAAAACGTCAGAATCGCAGCCGACTACGCGATGAACAAACTTGGGTCCAGCAGCGGTTTTGAACTCGTTCGCAAAGCATTAACAAGCAACAACCAAACCATCAGAGCCAACGCTGCTTTTTTATTGGGCAAAAGCGGCGATAAGAGCTCACTAAAGTTGTTGTGGTGGGTCCTTCAACACAAGGACTCTGATTACAAAGCGAAATTTAATGCGGCAGAAGCCATAGCGAGGCTCGGCGATGAACGAATAGATGAGAAGCTGCTGGCGGTGCTTATAAGCACTTACGCCGATGACAGAATTGTGGGTATAAAGGCAATGGGGGCATTGGGAACGGAAAAAGCCAAAAGTTTCCTGATGACCAAGCTCGATGATGACGTACTGGAGGTTCGGCTGGCCGCAGCCGAGCAGCTTGGTATGCTTGGAGACACGACAGGGGAACGTGAGGTCCAGGAAGTTTTTACGAAAAACCTCACAGCCGGTCTGGATAAAGAGAGCCTTGAACGCATTAATACACTGACGGCACTGGCGATAGGACAAATTGGGACGGCATCCCTGACAAGATTTTTGCCGCCGTTTTTTAAAAATGAGTCAAAATTTGTCCGTATAGCTGCCGCCAAAGCTGTTTTTCAGTGCACAATGAAGCACTGAACTGCTGAAAAATCCTCGACTTAAGCCGCTTACGGCGGATTAATATTCACAGTCAATCCTGATTGCCCCCCTTAATTTGCGCGATTTACCAAATTTCTGACCCAAAAATAACTTGACCTTATCGGACGTAAAACGTAAAATTATTTAACTACCTGGCATAATAACACGATGTATACTCTATGGCAGGAGCAGGTAATTTTTAATAAGAATAGTGAAAGGGATAGTTTTGAGCACTCTTACCAAGATTTTAATAGTTTTGCTGACGTTATCCTCGATTTTCCTCTGTGGTATTGTTGTAACATACGTTGCCAACGCAGATAGTTACAGGCAAAAATACGAGAGCCTAAAGGCCGACAAAGACAGCCTAAGCAAAAAGGTCGAGGCCCTAACCAAGCAGGTAAACGATAGCCTCGAGCAAAAAAATCAGCTGGAAAACAAACTAAACAGTGAAATCACCTCACTGAAAGCAAAAAGCAGTGAATTACAAACTAACTTCGACAACGCCGAAAGAGAAAAAGCCGCACTGCTTCAAAAAGTAGACAGCTGGACGAGCATAACAAAAAATTTCTACGAAACCAACGATAAGCAAGGACAGTTATTAAAAAACACCCTCGATGAGCTAAATAAAATTCAAGCAGAACAAATCAATCAGCGCAAAGAGCTAAATGAAACCACAGCCACTCTGGTAGAAAAGATGGCAATAATAGAAACGCTGCAGGCAGAAAATAAACGCTTATCGGAAGAGAAGGTGGAATTACAAAACAGGTTAGACAAGTACCTACAACCTGTCGGCAAAACCGCTGCAGCGGCTGTGCCGGTAACGCCGAAAAAAGACATAGCTCGACCTGCTACCCCTGAAATGAAGGACATCGCCCTGCAGGGAACAATAACAGCGGTGGATTCGAAAAATTCTATGGCGACCATATCCATAGGCACAGCAGACGGGGTGAAGGAAGGTATGAAATTCCACGTGACCCGCAACAACGAGTTTCTGTGCGATATCCTTATCATAGATGTAGATGCGGAAAAGGCCGTCGGCGCCATAGAGCTTGTACAAAAACAACCACAAGTCGGAGATACCGTATCTACTAATTTATAGGCTTGTTTGTAACCTGTAAGAGAAACCCTTCATACTATATGAGGTTGATATATGAGTCCTAATGGACAGAGCCGTGGTGGAAAGACAGCAACGTCCAATAATCTCTATACGATTATTCTCGCCTTGGCATTTTGTGCAATTCTGGCCACTGCAGCACTGGTTGCGTATCAGTGCTACTTTCAGTACGGCACAATATTAAAAATTCCATAGCCACAATTGACTATTGACAATCCCGCCTTTAGTATATAATAGTCAGTTGAAAATTAAGAAGGGACTCGAAAGTGCTATTGGATACAATCTTAGGCTGGTTTAGCATGGATATGGGCATTGACCTCGGTACGTGCACCACCTTAGTTTGCGTCCGCGATAAAGGCATTGTCCTCAATGAACCCTCGGTAGTAGCCGTTCGCAAAGGAACCAATATCGTTCTAAACAACGGGGAAGCAGTCGGTTTGGTTGCGCGTGAAATGCTTGGCAAAACGCCGGGGTCAATTAGCGCAATAAGGCCTCTGAAAGACGGGGTAATCAGCGATTTCGAAATCACCGAAGCGATGCTTGGGTATTTCATCAGGAAAGTCCACGGCAGAGGCGGTCTAATCAGACCTCGCGTGGTAATAGCCGTACCAAGCGGAATAACAGCCGTCGAACGGCGTGCAGTCATAGACAGCGCCGAACGCGCAGGCGCCCGGAAGGTCTATCTGGTCAATGAGCCAATGGCAGCAGCCATCGGAGCCGGGCTACCTATCACCGACCCAACGGCCTCAATGATTGTCGATGTCGGAGGCGGGACAACAGAAGTAGCGATAATCAGTCTGGCGGACATTGCGACCTGCGAATCAATCCGCGTCGGCGGCGATGATATGGACGAAGCAGTGATTAATCATCTCAAAAAGACCTACAATCTGCTCATCGGCGAGCCAAGAGCTGAAAAAGTGAAGATACAAATCGGCTCTGCGGCCCCACTGGAAGAGGAATTGACAATGGAGGTGGCCGGCAGAGACACGATTTCGGGGCTGCCGAGAAAAATTGTCGTAACAAGCGAGGAAATCCGCGAAGCCCTTCGTGAACCCGTAGCAGCAATTATAGACGCAGTTACGGCGACACTGGAAAGGGCCGAGCCTGAACTGGCAGCCGATTTGATAGACAACGGCGTGCACATCTGCGGCGGCGGGTCACTACTGCGAGGAATGGACACCGTACTGGCAAACGCAACAGGCCTGAAGATTGAAAGGGTCGAGGACCCACTAAGCTGCGTAGCCCGCGGCACCAGCGTATACCTGGAAAATCTGGAATTGTGGAAGGACACGATGGACCATAGCGAGTACGGGTGAGAATAAAGGAGTTCCATTTTGCGCAAGAAACACAAAACAGGAACCCAAAAGCAAGCCTGACAACGGGAAATCGCAGTATGCCATCAAAGAAACAGACGAGCAACAAATATGGCAAGGCAGCAAACCAGAACCTGGGTTCCCAATCGCAATAAAATGCGTTTGGAGTCCCCCTCCAAAAGAATGCTACTCACATGGTTTATGTTAGCTGGTTTTATCTTTCTGCTCGCACCGCAAAATCTGACAAATAAATTACAGTTTGCCTTTGCCCACATTTTCCGCTGGCCATTAAGTATGGGCAGAAGTATCACCCTTTCGGCACGTACTCAGCCGCAGCTTACAGAGGTAGTCAGCCGGAGAAAATACAACCAGCTCCAAAATCACCTTGCAAACCTTACAGAGGCGCTGAATCACGAACGGCAAAAGGTCGAAGAGCTATCGAAGCTGCGCAACAGAGGTTCACTGGAAGGAGCGGGGCTGATGCTTGCCGAGGTAATTACGGCCTCTACCGATGGGCTTATTATCACCCGCGGCCAAGACGACGGACTGCAAAAAGGCCAATTTGTCATAGGCGACAACAGTGTCATCGGGACCATATCCGATGTTTCGCAGCGCACCGCCAAGGTTGAACTGATTACAGGAGCCACCTCCAATATAGCGGTAGACATAGGAGGATTAAAAACGGTAATTCAAGGCGACGGCAAGAACTCAGTCAAGGTGCGATTGGTCTCGATAAAGCACAAAGTCAAAATCGGGGAGAACGTTTATGCCTGTAAAAAGCCGGGGCTGCTGGATGCCCCGATGATTATAGGAACGGTGGCTCGGTGCAAGACAGACGATGAAAATCCGCTGCTGTGGGACATAACGGTCAAACCCGCCTGTGACATACAAAAACTAACCGATGTGGCAGTAATTATAATGAATCCACAAAAGTAGCCGAGGGTTTTCGCGGGCTTAGTGAGGGCATAAAATGCGATGGTTTCGGTTTGCAGTTCTTGTTCTCATCGTTACCGTGCTGCAAGCCAGTGTGGTTGATATAATCGCCGTTACACGTCTAAATATCAAACCCGATTTGCTATTAATACTTTTGGTGTTCTTTTCTATTTACTATAACAGCCCGGAGGTAATCATAACCTCCTTCACAATAGGCTTTGCCGCTGACATTATTGGTCCTGCAATGGGTGCGCGAATGATAAGCTTCGGCCTTTTCGGCACCCTGCTGGCATACTTACACGAGGTTATCACTATTAAAAAAATGCCTTATCAGTCGCTTGCGATATTTATTAGCGGTTTTTTGACCGGGTCGCTGGCCCATTTTTTTACGCTTCTTAAGGGCCAGCCAACGGAAGCCAATGCATATACAGCACTTCTGTGGACATCGCTGTACACAAGCCTTGTGGGGCCATTTTTGTTCTTGCCAACGGCGTGGTGGATGAATATAAAGACATATCGCTTCGGCCGACGTTAAATTCGTATCCGGTAAATTGCAAAGTTTGTCCCGAGAGCAATAAGATACGAAAAACGAGATACGAAATACAATGTACAATAAGCGAATTAAAATTTTTATAATCTTAGTCACAGTTTTTTTGCTTGTCTGCATGCTGCGGCTGGCACAAATGCAGATGCTGTCCGATTCGTCCTACCGGGACAAAATCACAAAATTAAAGATTCAAGAAAGCCGCACCAGGCACCTTAAGACCGTCAGAGGCAAAATACTCGATAGAAACGGCAAAGTATTAGCAGTAGATGAGCCGCAATTTCAACTGCGTATAAATTACGGTCTGACCTGTTTTATGGATGAGCGTGCCAGGAGAGGCAAACTATTAATGGCCTCCGACAAAGACAGCACAGGGACCCTAACGGCCAAAATACAGAAAAAGATAGACAGCCGTCTGGCAGATTTGAACCAGATAATCAGCAAATGCTCTCAACTCGAAGGG
Source organism: Sedimentisphaerales bacterium (assembly GCA_049284355.1). Lineage (GTDB taxonomy): Bacteria > Planctomycetota > Phycisphaerae > Sedimentisphaerales > Anaerobacaceae > CAIYOL01. The sequence continues at coordinate 10,857 of JBAPXT010000352.1, read as the reverse complement.
GTCGAACCTTCAAAAATAAAAACCGAAATACAAAAAATAAATGATTCTGTCGGGAAGCGGCGCACATTTCAGGCGTGGCGAGACAATTTTCCAAACTCGGAAGTTTTCAAAAACTATAAAAATGTAATCGATATTCCAGATTATGTTGCGACAGCCGATTTTGAAAAGAAGGAACCCGATGAAGTCAAACGTCTTAGACTTATAAACAAAGTTGATATTGCCGAGATGCACAAGGGCTGGCAGATAATGGAACTAAAAACCGACGATGATATCTTCACCGCCCAACTGGAGTTTTCAGATATTGACGGCGTTCAAATTCTGGCAAAAGGGCGGAGGTTGTACCCATTCGGCCCGGCTGCCGCCCAAACAATAGGGTGGGTCGGCCCGGCGACACAGCAAACAGACAGGCAACTGCTGGCGGACGATAAACTATCAAAGTATCTGGATGACGAAGTTTGTGGACGAGAGGACGGCGTGGAGTACGCCTGTGAAACTATTCTTCGCGGCAGGCGAGGCGAAATTACTTACGACATAGACGACGAGCTGATAGATGAAACCAAAGCGCAGCTCGGCAAGGATATTTCACTAACATTAGACATAGAGCTTCAGCAAAAAACAGAGAAATATCTAACCGACTGCACTCACAATCCGAATTGCAAAGCTCCGATAGCAGCGGTGGTAATCGATGTTACGAGCGGAGATATTCTTGCCCTTGTCTCAACACCTGTTTTCGACCTGAACCGTATCAGGAAAGACTATGCCAGTATTGCCGGAGACCATAATGAGCCGTTGCGAAACCGAGCAATAAATAAGCAGTACCCTCCCGGCTCGGCTATAAAACCGGTGATTCTCATAGCCGGTCTGGAATCCGGCAAAATCACCGCCGATGAGATTATACACTGCTCTGCTGAGAAAGCACCGGCAGGCTGGCCGAACTGCTGGTTGTATAATAGATACAAATGGAGGTGCCATGACGACGAGTGGCCGAATTATGCCCGCAACGCAATTAAAGGCAGCTGCAACATTTATTTCTCCCGCCTTGCCGACAGAATTGAGCCCTTAGTCCTGCAACAATGGTTGTTCAAGTTCGGCTACGGTCACGTTTCTCCGCTCGCCTGCCTCGCCGAAGACGGCTCGTCTCGACTCGGCGTCGAGCCGAGGTCGGACGAGTCGAGGCGGGTACGAGGCGGAGATGAAGTACGAGATTTGAGACAATCAGCGGGCCAAATATCAACAACTCCAGCACAAAACACAAACCCAACTTTTGAGCAATTACCACCACTTAACAGAAATGAAAGAAGATACTTCGGCATAGGTCAGGGAAGTCTGCGAGCTACGCCGCTGCAGGCAGCAAATGCGATGGCGACTATCGCCCGCGGTGGAATTTTTAAACAGCCGAGGCTGTTTAAGGAAACTCGAAATACGGAGGGTGTAACTCTGGGCGTATCGCCACAGACGCTGAATGTCGTTCGAGATGGTATGAACGCTGTTGTCAACGAACCCGGCGGAACAGCTTATAATGAATTTGCCGCCGCTGGTCTTGCCGAACAGGGTGTAAAGGTTTATGGCAAGACCGGCTCAACAGAAGAGCCAGTCAATGCATGGTTCTGCGGTTTTACCGAAGACAGCACAGGCAAAAGCATTGCAATTGCGGTGTTGGTTGAAGGCGGTCAGCACGGCGCAAGCGACGCCGCACCCTTGGCGCGTGACATCATCCAATTCTGCATTGAAGCCGGATATATCGGGAAAAATAACCAGATAACAGAATAAAACAAGGTGTGCAAACTGCCGACATATTATGGTAAATCCCAGCTAACAATCGGCCAAATCTAAAAATCGAAAGGAGAACCTAAATGTATTGTCCAAAATGCGGAACAGAAAATCCTGATGGAGCGGAGATATGCCGCAACTGCAGCCGGGTGATAATGAGTGCGGAACCGGCGGCGTCATCGCCGCACGTCCGAACCAGTGCGCTGGCGATAACATCTTTGGTGTTGGGATTACTAAGCTTTTGCACGTTTTTTCTGACGGCGCCGCTGGCGATAATACTCGGTATAATCTCGCTGTTTATGATTACTAAAAGCCACGGACAGCTTAAGGGCACAGGTATGGCCATTGCGGGGATAGCGGTTCCGATAGTGATGCTGCCTTTTATGGCGATACTGATGGGAATTCTGATGCCTGCGCTTGGGAGTGTCAAAATAGTAGCCCAAAGAATAGCCTGCGGGACAAATATGGCAGCCCTCAACCAGGCAATGATCAATTACGTCAAGGACAAAAATATGTATCCCGATTCTGAGCAATGGTGTGATTTGCTCATTGAGCACGAACCGAATCTCTCTAAAAAAATGTTTCGCTGTCCGTGTGACCAAAAGGGGCCGTCGAGCTATGCTCTGAACAAGAATGTAGTGAAATCAGGCGCTAACACACCGCCAGATATGGTTTTACTTTTTGAATCTAACCCTGGGTGGAACCAGTCGGGAGGACCGGAACTTTTAACAACTAAAAATCACAACGGAAAAGGATGTAATGTCACATTCTGCAATGGACGAATTGCCTTTGTTCAAACAGAGGACATTAATAAGCTTCGATGGACAACGGGGCCGTGAGTCGCACCTTTGGCCCTGACATTATCAAGTCATGCATCGAAGCGGGATATATAGGCCGGATTTCATATTAACGCTGACGTTTTTCGAGGTAGGTAAGGGTCTTTTCGAGTATTGCGGCTACTACTGGGGCAGCTACGGCTCCGCCGGTGTAACCCTTGCCGAGAGCAACGTTCGGCTTGCGAATCGAAACCAAAACGATTACTTTCGGGTCCTCAACCGGCGCACCGCCTATAAAGGATGCAATAAAATCGGTCTCCGAATATCCCCGCCGGTCGCTGTTAGCGACGTTAGCGGTTCCGGTCTTGCCGAAAACCTGCCATTTTTCCAGCTTAGCTTCTTTGCCTGTTCCTTCATTAACTACGTTGACCAAAGCATCAGTAACAATCCATTTAGCAACATTCGGCTCAATAACAAACCCAGCAGACGGCGGTGGCTGTTTTAGTTCAATAATTTTACCATCGTTATCCACCATCGCCCTGACAAGGAACGGCCGAACCGAACGTCCGCCGTTGGCAAGTATGCAAAAGGCCTGAACCAGCTGGATTGCAGTTACAGAAATTTCCTGGCCAAAAGGTATTCGAGTTACGCTATACCCTGTCCACTTCTGGATGGGCGGCAGCATACCCTCTGCCTCACCCGGCAACTGGAGCCCTGTTTTTTTGCCGAAGCCGAAACGTTTCATGCCGTTGTAGAGCTTATTTTTGCCGAGCTTTTGTCCGATTTTGGCCATTCCTATGTTGCTGGAAAAAGTCAGAATTTCACTCACGGACAAGGTCCCATACCTGTGGCCACCATATTCACCGATAGTTCCGAAGCCTTTGCCGTGATAGCTTCCCTCCTCGCAGTATATTTTTTCGTGCCGGCCCACAGCGCCGGCATCAACTGCAATTGCAGCAACAACCGGCTTTATGATACTACCCGGCTCAAACTGGTCTGTTAAGGCCCGATTACGTAAACGATTAGGGTTTGTTAATCGACTGTTATTAGGGTCAAAATCAGGCAGCGAAACAATCGCTAAAATCGCACCGGTTTCGACTTCGGCCACAATTGATACAGCAGATTCGGCCTGGTAGGCGTGGTACTGCTTCATCAACTCGGCTCGTGCAAACTGCTGGATAGTAGCATCAAGGGTCAAAATAACGCCGACACCATCACTAACAACACCATTTTGCTGCTTCAGCCGAATCGGCCGACGAGACGCATCAGCAAAGAAAATATCCTGCCCCGACGAACCGCTAAGCTCTTTGTCGTATTGTAACTCAATGCCACCCAATCCTCGATTGTCAGCGCTTGTAAAACCAACAACGTGCGAGGCCAGAGAACCCATCGGATAATGTCTTCGCCAATCCGTCTGAATACCGATACCATAAATTTTAGCGGCGGCAGTACACTGGTTTGCGTCGGCATCCACTCTGATTTTGGCAAAGCCCGGATTTTTACCATCGGTGATAAGCTTACAAATTTCGTGTGCGCCCATATCCAGTATTGGGGCAAGAGAGGTGGATGTGGTTTTAGGGTCTTTTATAACTTGCGGCTCGGCAAAAATGGTCTGGATTTTATTGCTTGCGGCAAGTACTCTCCCCCGACAATCGAGAATTGCTCCGCGTTGAGGCTTTTGGGTCACCTGGCTTTGCTGCTGCTTAGCACAAAGGGCAATATAACGGTCGCTTTTAAAAAACTGTAGATAAAGGCACCGCCCCGCCAGTGACAAAAATGCCACAATCAGAAAAACGAAGAAGAAAATGATTATTCGGACACTTTTCAATTTTTCATTTAATAATGAAACAGATTTTCTTATTCTTATATTAGCCCGCCTACGGCGGACAAGTTTTTCAATGGCCCGTTTTATTACCATCGATACGGCGCGAGACGGCGGCAGGATTTATTAAATTTTCCAACCGTAACTGTTTCTGCCAAAGCTCCTGTTTGAGGCGATTTTGCTCAGCCCTGTGCGTACAAAGCTTATAGAAGATGCGATCGTCTGCGCTACGGAGATAAATGGTAAAGATTAAGACAGCCGTAAAACAAAAAATAACAAAGACAAAGCGAAACTGGGACCTCATAGTGAATAAACTCGAATATCGAAATCCGAAACAATATTAAATGACCAAAACAGCAAGTTTTGAAGATTTGAACATTATAATCTCGAATTTGCTTCGGACTTCGAATTTACCATCCGCCATCTCTATCGAGCCGGCATTTTTAAACGCATCCCAACGGAAAGATTCTCCCCGCTGTTCAAAGTACCGGCGTTCATCTGGGCTATTTCGTCACAGCGACTGCCGTTTCCAAGCTGCTCAGCAGCAATCTGCCATAAACTCTCACCTTCCCGCACAACATGCCAGCTACCCTGTTCCGGCCGGTGAGTATTAGCCAAAAGGTGTCTATTGCCAATAGATTCGACCTTTGTAAAGTCAGTCCCGGAAAAGACATTCGCGATTTTGCCTTTATCCGGCACTGAAGCCAACGGCGGTGGTATGACAAGCTTTTGTCCAACGTAGATTGCATTAGGCGATTTCAGTACATTTCGATTGGCTTCAAATATCCGAGTGACATTTATTTTTTTGCCACCCTCCTTAGAACCATAAAATTTCCGGGCTATACTGGCCAGGCTGTCGCCTTCACCAACAACGTAGGTTTTTGAAGAAACCGCTTCGTTCGATTCGGTCTTGTGGCTTTCATCTTTTCCCGCCACATCCTGCGCAGCAGCAACAATCGCCTGCATCGCCGCAGTTTCTTCTACAACCGGAGCATTCTCCGGCGATGCCGCTGCAGGCTGGATATCCTGACTGGCTGCAGAGGTGGGCTCAACCTTCAGGGGCTCTTTTACAATCGCCTCTTTGAGATTGATAACTTCACGGCGCTCTTTGGCCGCGATAGCCGGCGGATTGTTCTGCAAACCGACCTTATTGGTAGTCAGCTCATTATTATTCCCGCTCTCGTGAAAACTCGGCAGACCATTAATTACAAGAGCAATTATGAATATAAAGACCAAACCTAACAGTAATCCCACCTTGGCGTCGGAAGCCATAAACAAAACTCCTTTTTCTCTATTAGTACCTGACGGTTTGTAAATGGTGATTCGCTTTTCGATTCACTATTTACGATTTTTGGGCAATCCTTAACTTTGCACTTCTTGCTCTTTGGTTTTCCGCGATTTCCAGCCGCGACGGCACAATCGGCTTTTTTGTGAAATCGCAGTAAATGTTCTCCTTTTTATTCTGTTTAAAACTATTCTTAACTAATCTATCTTCAAGGCTGTGAAAACTGATGACCGCTATTTGCCCTTTTTTATTCAGCAGCTCCGGTGCCGCATCAAGCAGCTTTTCCAAGTTTTCCAGCTCACTATTAACGGCGATTCTGAGGGCCTGAAAGGTTCTGGTTGCCGGATGTATCCTTGTCCATCTTTTTCTGCCCGGTCTTTGAAGCGCTTTGCAGACTATCGCTGCCAGTTGGCCGGTAGTGGTTATCGACCGGCTCTGACGATGCCAGACGATAAACCGCGCAATTCGCCTTGAGGCCCTGTCCTGGCCGAATTTGTAAATCAAATCAGCCAAAGTTTTTTCATCTGTTTCATTAACTATATCGGCAGCAGTGGTCTTTAATCTTTCGTCAATTCTCATATCAAGCGGTGAATCTATCTGGAAACTTAACCCCATTCTGACGTCAGCCAAATGCGCGGAGCAAAGACCCAAATCCGCCAATATAAAATCGACCTTTTCTATACCCTGCCCATGGACTTGCTCGCTGATCTGGGAAAAATTGGCACGAATTAAAATAACTCTGCAGGAGAGGTCTTTTAATTTAAAATGGGCCCTTTGGATAGATTCTTTATCGACATCCAGGCCAATGAGAACACCCTTAGGGCCCAAAGTCCTGCCGAACAGGATACTATGACCTCCTTGTCCTATGGTCGCGTCGACCATCACCCCATCCCTGGGTAGATGTATCTGTTCGGCTAACGTTCCTGCAAGAACCGGAATATGTTCTACCGCCGAACTATTCACTTCTAAATCAGCAAATCCACTATAGTATCCGGTATTTACAGTGTACAGCGTCCAGCATTCCTTTTCCAAACGCTGTACGTTAATTTTAGCCTACGGCTACTGCGTTTCTGCGGGTCTTAAGCTTATTAACAGCAGACGAAAACTTAATGCTGGAAAAAGCCTTGTCGAGTTTTTTCAGTCGTTCCAGGCGCTCGGCAAGAATTTCCAGCGAAGCAAAGGTCTGTTCGTCAACCGTTCTTTCACCAGTAAGCCCCTTTTCCACAATCCGACAATGATTCAAATCCATCTCAATCATTTTCGCCTCCACCACGGAAGTTAAATTTCCCGGCTTTCTTTCTGCAGGACAACCTGTCGTGCCTGCGACATTTGTTTCTGGTATTGAACCATATTATCCGCAAGATATTGTTCCCAGCTTTCGCTGTTCCACAGCTCGATATGGTCCCTGACACCAACGAGGGTAACCTGGTCTTTTAATCCTGCCCTTTTTCTCAGTTTTTCATTCAAAAGCAAACGGCCCTGCCCATCCAGTTCCACCTTACTGGCCAAGGCAAAGCTCATTCTCTCGAACGCCACAGCTTCATCGGGTGCGGCAGTGCCAGGTGCAATCGCAAGGGCAAGCCGCTCGAAATATTTTTCAGGATATAAACAAAGTATACCGTTGGCACCGAGGACGAGATAGAAATTGCTGCCGTGCTCTTCAGCATCAATCTGGCTCCTCAGCTTGTTCGAGATGAGGACTCTGCTCTTGTCGTCAATTACGTGTTCATATTCGCCTGTTAACAAAAGCATGGCATTTATCCCACTAAGAGAATTAACAGAGAACTAACAATGGGAAATCCTACCACTCTTTACCACCATGTCAACACGTAAAAATGTTTTTTTTAAAATTTTTGTAAAATTTTATTATAGGACTACGACTAAAAATCCGTAATCCCTGTAATTCAATGCGCTTAGAGGAAAAATAGGTTCTGTGTTTGGACTGAACATTTTTTAAGTTTACGGTGTTATTTCTTCACAGGTGCATATGTGGTTTCAGTTTCGGACACAGTAGATAAAAAAGATGCGGAATGACCGATGTACACAAAGCCAGAAACAAATTATATAACAAGAAAGCGGGTGAAGGGAATCGGACCCTCGTAACCAGCTTGGAAGGCTGGAGCTTTACCACTAAGCTACACCCGCATTTGTAATTTACTATTTACTATTTACTATTTACTATTTATTATTGGTTCTTGAATTGTAAATAATCAACAGCCAATAATCAATAATCAATTATTATGGGTATCGCAGAAACAGCCAAACAAGCCAAAAAAGCCTCAATTCAACTGGCGGCGGTCAAAACCGACGTTAAAAATGCTGCTTTAGCCGAGATTGCCAAAGCCATAAAGCAAAATGCCGATAAAATCATCTCAGCCAACAAAAAAGACTTAGCTGACGCTGAGAAGAACAAGCTTTCCACCCCCCTGCTGAAACGGTTGAAGTTCGATGAGAATAAAATAGCCGATGTTGCCGCCGGAATTGAAAGCTTGATTAAATTAGACGACCCGGTCGGCAAGACACTTTTAGCCACCGAGCTTGATAAAGGGCTGGAACTTTACAAGGTCAGTTGTCCGATTGGGGTCATTGGAGTTATTTTTGAATCCCGGCCTGATGCGCTGGTGCAGATTTCAACATTGTGTTTGAAAAGCGGCAATGCGGTCCTGCTAAAAGGCGGAAGCGAAGCAGCCAATACAAATAAGATACTGGCAAAAGTAATTACGGAAGCGACTGAAAAAGCGGGGATTCCAATCGGCTGGATACAACTGCTGGAAACAAGACAGGACGTGGCCGAAATGCTAAAAATGGATGAGGACATCGACCTTATTATTCCCCGCGGCTCAAATGAATTCGTCCGCTACATAATGGACAATACCAATATCCCTGTTCTCGGACACGCTGAAGGGATATGTCACGTTTACGTCGATGGCGCAGCGGATATAGATATGGCTGTGAATATCATAGTCGATTCCAAGTGCCAATACGTTGCGGTATGCAATGCCGCTGAGACACTGCTGGTCGATGAGAAAATTGCAAAGCAATTCCTGCCGAAGGTCAAGGCCGCCCTGGAAGACTTGTCCGCCTGCGGCGGAAAAGGTGTCGAGCTGCGAGGCTGCAAGAAAACAGCTTCGATAATAAAGGTAAAGCCGGCTACTGAGAAAGACTGGTCAACAGAATATCTGGATTACATTCTGTCAATAAAAGTTGTAAATAGTGTCGATGAGGCAATCGAGCATATAAATCGTTACAGCTCACGCCATACCGATGCGATTGTGACGGAAGATAAAGCCACTGCGGCCAAGTTCTTAGACCTGGTCGACTCGGCTGGTGTATTCTGGAATTGCAGCACACGGTTTAGCGACGGCTACCGCTACGGCCTTGGGGCGGAGGTCGGCATAAGTACAAACAAAATCCACGCCCGCGGCCCCGTCGGCCTCGAAGGGCTGGTAATTTACAAATGGAAACTGCTCGGTAGCGGGCAGATAGTTGCAGATTATTCCGGCAGCAAAGCAAAGAAATTCACACATAAGAAAATTCAGCGTTCAGCGGACAGCGTATAGCAATTTGGTTCGAAATTCATTGTTTGTTTTTTTGCTCACACTGAGCACAAATAAAGCCACCTTCAATTGCGAATGTTTCCTCTGAAGACCTTATAATTCTCCCACAGGATTCACATATAGTCGGATGAAAGTTAATATCAGATTGAAGATTATGTTCATCTTCTTGATCCTTCCATTGAGCAGATGTAGATTGACCATTTATGGAAGATTTTTCTTCCTTCCATAAAGCTGCTTTTTTTAATGCTGTTTCAACCCACATTCGAACATTAGGGTCCTCTATAGGATTTTTCATGGACTCTTCAAGTGCTTGTAAAACAAATTTAGGATAAGAAGGCTCAGCAGCAATAGAAAAGGCAGCTTCTGCACGTTCTCTGGGAGATTCAGAAGTTAACAATTCATAGCACATGCTTTTTAGGAATGATGACCTACACCAATTAAAAAACATTCGGATTAACGCAAGTATCCCAACAAGTATTAATATTGCAAATATGCGAGGGATGGCGAGAATATTACTCGGCGATATAATAACCACGATCAGAGGCAACCCAAATACGGCATACATAATTCACATTACTTGAGCATTCGTGCGCATTTTTTCAATCCTACGTTGTTCCGCTATATGGAAGTCATCCATGTCTAATTTCTGATATTTGCCGAACACGACCGTAGAACGCCAATTAACAAAAGGAGTGACATAGTTATCCAAGTTAATATTAGATTGAAGATTACATTCATTCTCTTGTTTCTCTATTTGATTTGAACATTCATGGGGAAGCTTCTGCTCACACTGGAAGCAAATCAGACCACCTTTAACGACTATTGCCCCTTCGGAAGCACCTATGGTTCTGCCACAAGACTTGCAAATATCGACTTTTTCTTCGCTGTTCATGATACTTTACCTATTTTGATTTTAGCTGAAAGGAATTTTCGAACAAACAACACAACCAAGAAAATCAACAAAGTAAAGAAAAGAATACCTGTTATCAAAGTCACGATTTTGTACTTATCTTTTTCATCTACAACTTCTACTCTGCTAATAATCTGAACTTCACCAAGGCCCAGTTCCACAATCTGATTCGGTGATAATTTGTAGAGTTCGGAATACTTAACCTGCACCTTATTTCCTTTGTCATCAAGTTTAACAGGTACAGCCATCATGCCTGTTTTAAGATACCCCTTTATTACTGTTTTTTTCTGTACCATGGGCATCAATTTATTTGCGTCTTCTTTAGATACAAGAATTTCTTTTCCTCCATCATCTACAATTATAACACCAACAATCTCACCTTGACTATTTTTGAAAGTATCGATCGTCCCGCTTATACTTACTTTCTTTTCACTTTGAGAAATTTCTCCCGAATATGAATCTGAAAATGACAATAGCAATAAAACAAGACTCAAGATGCTCACATTTACAATCTTCGGTTTTCTCATATTACTTCACTCCCTTTTTTAGAAATGGTCTCCCATTTTCGCCGATCTCTCGTTTTCAAAAAAACAAACTCATATCCGAATCTGGTGATGCCCTACTTATTTCCTCTACAAAACATAAAGCATATCCTCTGGTCATTGAATTATAACGGTAAGTTTGGCATTGTCAAAAAAATCCGTGAAATCTGTGAAATCTGTGGTTATAATTCTCTG
>JBAPXT010000351.1:0-2715 GCA_049284355.1 Sedimentisphaerales bacterium | reverse complement strand
TTGTTGCCCGTGCCCAGGCAGATATGGACAAGGCCGGCTTTAGTCATAGTATAGCAGAGGCCTTGGCACGTAATAAGGCCTCGGTATTGCAGCGTGTCCAAGCCGCAACTCCCCACGAAGGATTTGTACCGGGTCTGGCACATATCGTAGGACTCGATGCAGCTCTGGAACGTGCCGAAGAACGGACATTTGACGCCGTCGTGGGAATAATAGACAGCGAAGAGGTAGATCATGCCGTCAGAGATGTGGTGAGTTCGTTGTTCTCCCGCATACATTCCGAATTGGGAGAAAGGAGCTGGCGAAACCATCTCGGGATTCATCCTCGATAAACCAAAGGAAAAACTTTCAGACCCGCTATGCTCTGAGTTGGGGGTAACATTTGAACAACAATACAAACGGACAAAAGTATAAATCAAAGAGCCATGTCGCCCGATATAGGGAGATTGTGATGGTCCTGTCCAAATACAAACTTGACAAAGTACTGAGCTACGTCGGTTTGCAAAAGTATAGATTTGTCGGTGTGGTTTTACGCGGCAATCCCCTGCGTAAAATAACTTATTCCGAACCGGAGCGTATGCGAATGGCGATAGAGGAATTGGGCACAACATTTGTCAAACTCGGGCAACTGCTTTCGACCCGTACCGACCTGCTGCCGCCGGCTTACATTCAAGAATTGGTGAAATTGCAAAACTCTGTAGCACCGGAGTCTGTAGAGAAAATGAAAAAAGTAATCAGTGATGAGTTGGGCCGCAGTACGGATGATGTATTTGAAAGATTTGAAGAAACAGTTGGGACTGCCTCTATCGGCCAGGTTTATTCTTGCGGACAGGTTAACGCCTGCACTCTGGCGGATGGCACCGAAGTGGTAACGAAGGTGCAAAAGCCGGGGGTGAAAGAACAAATTGAACAAGACATGGAAATATTGCATCAGGCTGCAATTTCCCTAACCAAATATTGGAAGGGAGCGCAACAGTATGACCTCGTAGGGATTGCCGAAGAAATGGCCGATACAATGAGAAAAGAAACAGATTATATTCAAGAAGGTCATAATGCTGAGTACTTCAAACAATTTTTTCAGGAAGACCTAACCGTACACATTCCCAAAATTTATTGGGATACTACGACAGAACGGATACTGACGATGGAACGAATTAAAGGAATATGTATTCGTGATGTCGAATCTTTGGAGAAAGCCGGATATAACCGCAAAGAATTGGCCAAACGCGCCGTTAGTCTCTGGTTGAAAATGATTTTTGAGGGTGAGGCATTTCACGCGGATCCTCACCCGGGGAATTTGTTTGTGGAGCCTGACGGTCGTCTGGGCTTGGTGGATTTCGGAATGGTTTACATGGTGGATGATGAAGTTCGATGGCGTTTGGCCAACGCTGTAAAAGCCATTATGGACCGAAACGCAGACAAGTTAATAGACGCCCTAATCGAATTAGGGGCAGTAAGCCTGCAACTTGAAGGGTCCCGAACACTCCTTAAAAAAGATTTGAAATCGATGATGGGTCGTATATCGACGGTTCAATTACAAAAGCACTCCGAGAGTGTGACCTCTAACCTCGAGCAACTCATGACCGTGTTGCGCCGAAATCAGATACAACTTCCTTCAAGCACTTTCATGTTGTTGAAAACCTTAATCATGGCGCAAGGCCTGGGAAAATTACTAGATCCTGATTTTGATATTCTTCCCATGTTACAATCCAGTATCCAGGAGTTAATAAAAAAGAGGTATTCGGTTGATGCGGCTGTTAGTCGATTGCCTATGATGGCTGTCGAAATCGGGAGTTTGGCCGCAGGACTACCCCAACGGTTGGACCGGATGCTGAGCGCTGCGGAGCGTGGCGAGCTACAATTTCGTGTAGACGCTTCCGGTGTCGAAAGGCACATCTACCATGTGGAAAGAATGTTGAACAGGACGGCGGTCGTCATTATTGTTGCCGCGATTATTATTGGTTTGGCGGTCTTCTTCGGCTTAAGGGGTTAGTCGCAACTTAGGTTAGTCGTGCATTCCACCGTAACTGGTTGACTCCCCGAACAGAATTAATATTGATGAATTGCATATCCCCATATATTCGATTTTTTAAGTTACCTAGACAGTTTTGGTTCTTTTGCGTATCAGCCGACTATATAATAATAAGCTCAGAAAGAAAGGGATAAAATCATAGACAACTCTAAAGAGGATTGAAGCCAGTGCCGCCTCGGCAAATGGAGTCCCTAAAAGAGCAAACACTCCGGCGAGAGAAGCTTCCTGTACACCCAACCCCCCAGGTATCAGGGACAGGTTACCGGCAACAATACCAATACCGAAACCACAAAAAAGTATTCCAATATTAGGGGAACGACCTAAAGCAAAAAAACAAAACCACAGAGCGGCTGCGGCCAATGCCCAATAAGCCGTCATAAGCACCATAAGGTAGATAAAGGCCGGTCTGTTATTTCTTAAAGCTGTTACACCGTTATTGAGGGCATTGTCCAGTTCCGTAATAAATTGCTCGATACTACGCCGGGTTATGAAATGCCATGCACCATTTACGACTCGTAGTACCCGTGACCGTATGCGATAGTTAAACATCATCGTTGTCGCTATCGCAATTACGAAAGTTAAGATGACAGTAAGAATCGCAAAAATAGTCGCGGTTCCTCCATGCACATAATGACCAATGAGAACCCAAATCAGGCCGATTACGGGGAAAACCAGCATCATAACAT
>JBAPXT010000350.1:0-8287 GCA_049284355.1 Sedimentisphaerales bacterium | reverse complement strand
AAGAGCAAAACAGAATTTACCCACTCTCAGACATAGGGTGGGAATATTACGATGGCAATTTTCCCGTCTTCGAGCCAGATAAGCCGCTGACCGCCGAGCAGATACTTCGCTGCGCCAAGAAAATCATGGGGCGTTTTTATCAGTTCAAGTATATGTTCCTTGTGGTGCTGAATATATTTTCATTTCCGACTTTGATTTTCTTTTTCCACAATATCCGGCTCGGGTGGCGAAAGTGGTACCGCAACTGGCGCAACTACCTGATTCGTTTTGTCGGCTGGGTGACCTTCCGCAAATGGACCATCGCGTTCAAGAAAGACAACTTCATTCAAAAACTCGAAAACGCGCAGCGTCATCTGAAAACCGACCCCAATAACCCCCTTACCCCCAGTGCCTAACAGGGTCAAAGAGTTGAAATTATTTTAATTTATTTTTATTGTATTCCTGCCGGTGTTGTGGTATAATACCCTCCTTTTAGTGGGGCATATTCTTAATCGTCTCTCGGGAATATTCTCTGTGAAAGGAGTGAGAGACAGATTTTATGGCCAATTAGAAGGCCAAAGGAGCATATAGTGAGTACAGGTACAGTAAAATGGTTTAATGGGAAAAAAGGTTTTGGATTTATAAGCCCGGATGATGGCGGCGAAGATTTGTTCGTACATCACTCGGAAATCAAGACGGAAGGCTATGCCAATCTTGAAGAAGGCCAGAAGGTTCAGTTCGAGGTCGGGCAGGGCAAAAAAGGCCCTTGTGCGACTAACGTAATCCCTGCCTAATCCAGAGCAAAATACCGAAAAACCAACGGGCTCCACAATATTATGGAGCCCGTTTGATTTCAGCATTTACTTACTATAACCCCATTTTATCGAGGCTGTCGAGGCATAACTGCGACCAGGTTTCCATAGTATCACGGAGCTGGTACAACTCGGTGAGTGTCATAAAGGACATCTGAGTAATCATCTGCTCGCGTTTATTAACCTTTGGGGCGTCGAGGAGCCAATAGTGGACCAGGCCGAGGTGGACACTGCCGACCTCGGTGGAATCATCGTTGAGCAGGGCGACAATGCGGTCGGAGTGGGCGGTTTCTATGGATACCTCCTCGGCAACCTCACGTTCAACGGCAGTAAGGTAAGCCTCGTAAAAGTTGTCATTGAATAAGGGCATATCATCGCCGGGGTTTATGTGGCCACCTATGCCTATGGAGCGTTTTGCGACAAGTCGCGTTTCGCCTGCGCGTTTGCCGCGGACATAGGTGAGGTATTTGCCGTTGCAGGTCATAATCACATAAGGAATAAGCTGCTTAAATGAAGGGTCTTTTTCCGCTTTTGACCGAGGTATAAAGCGGGGGACGCCCGGGGCGAAGATTTTGTCGCGATAGCGATCGACGTCAAATGCGAGTCCATTAAACATTCCTACCTGTTCCAGGATTTTTCGCTCGACGACCAGTACCTGTTCTTCCTGAGCCATGCTGCTACTCCTGAATTTAGAACAGCCAAGGAGTCAAAAGGTCTAAGGGCTGCAGAGTCTCCGGAATATTTTTATTTGGAATAATAAAGTGCTCGGGCACCGGGAATTGCGAGGACAAAAGCAGAACTTCTTTTCCAACTTCTTCAATTACTGATTCATTGTCGACATTTTCAACGACTTTATTTATCAAGACAGCAATTTGCCCGGCCTGCTCTTCTTTCATTCCACGGGTGGTAATGGCAGGTGTACCTAAACGCAATCCGCTGGGGTTAGCTGGATGATTCGGGTCCATAGGCGTGGTGTTGTAATTAGTAACGATTTTTGCCCTGTCGAGTGCTTTTGCGAGTTTTTTGCCCGAGACGTTTTTATTTCGCAAATCGATTAGTATCAAATGATTGTCAGTCCCGCCGGAGGAAAGGTTGAAGTCATATTCGAGGAGCTTTTCGGCCAAAACTTTAGCGTTTTTGACAATCTGCTTAGCATAAGCGACGAACTCCGGTGTATCAGCCTCTGCCATTGCTACAGCGACGGCGGTCAGGGTGTGCATGTGGGGGCCACCCTGAAGTCCGGGGAAAACGGCACTGTCCACGTTATCAGCGTGTTCTGCTTTACAGAGTAACATTCCGCCACGAGGTCCCCGAAGGGTCTTGTGTGTTGTTGTTGATACGATGTCTGCATAGGGGACGGGGCTTTTGTGTATACCGGCCACGACGAGTCCTGCTATGTGAGCTATATCGCTGACGTGACGGGCACCTACTTTTTTTGCGATGTGGCCGAATATTTCAAAATCGATTTCTCTGGGGTATGCAGTTGCGCCGGAGATGATGATTTTCGGTCTGTGTTTTTTTGCGAGGTCTTCAATCTGGTTATAGTCGAATCTACCGGTCTTTGGGTTGACCGTATATTGGACGGACTTAAATATTTTGCTTGTTACACTGACTTTCCAGCCGTGTGTGAGGTGTCCGCCGTATGGCAGGGACAAGCCCATAATGGTATCACCCGGTTCGGCGAGTGCAATATATGCGGCCCAATTAGCTATTGAGCCGGAATACGGCTGGACGTTTGCGTAGTCGGCTTTGAATAATTTTTTAGCACGTTCCTGAGCGATTCTTTCGATAAGGTCGGTTACCTGCTGGCCTTCGTAGTATCGTCTGCCTGGATAACCTTCAGAGTATTTGTTTGTAAGGCAGCTTCCACTGGCTTCCATAACGGCCCTGGATACGTAATTTTCGGAAGGTATGAGTCGAATACAGGCGCTTTGACGAGCCTTTTCTTGTCTTATAAGCTCATAAATCTGCGGGTCATACCGTTCAAGGGCTGTTGCCATAATAATTTCTCCCTAATCCCATTAGAAACCTTATCTCTAAGCGGGAAAACCAATTTTGTTCGTTTTGTTTGGGGGTTTTTATAGCATAAGCTTGTTTTTTATACAAGTATTTATTGACAAATTTGAGGCGAAAGTTAGGATAAATCTTTTGAGAACGTGTCGGAAAAAGGGAATCGGTTAAAACCTATGCCGGAAAAAGATATCGGTCAGCTATTAGCCAAGGCGAGGGATTTTTTTGCAAGAGCCGGGAAAGCGTCGGCGAGAGGCGATTTTGATTTTGCTATCGATATGTATCTTGATGGCCTTCGCTGCGTGCCTGATGCGGTGGAGGACGGCCATATAGAGCTTCGAGAAATAGCACTTCAGCGAGAGAGAAAAGGCGGGGCAAAGCCCTCAATGGCGGAAGAGGCAGAACGACTGGGAGGTGCAACGGCACTTGAGCAGATGCTCGGAGCCGAATACCTTCTTGCCAAGAACCCCAGCCATTTGCCATACGCGGAGGTGATACTAACAGCTGCGGTAGCAGGCGGTTACAGAGAAACCGCTAAATGGATTGCCGATTTGGTGTTCCTGGCAAATAATAATGCCAAGAAGCCATCTTTACAAGTATACCTTTTGTTAAAAGATTCATACGCAGCAATTGGTCAAATAGACAGGGCTGTTGCTGCATGTCGGAATGCCATCAAACTTAAACCTAAGGACAGAAATTTGGTGGAGGAGTTTAGAAGCCTCTCAGCGAAGCTGGCTGCCGTGCGAGGGTTGAGCGGCGAAGTGGACGTTGTAAAGATGAAGGACCGCTGCCTGGAGGCAGTTGAAAAGGGCGGTGTGGCGAACCAGTCGGAGCGTGTGGCGGAGGAAGGTGACAGTCAGTTGCTGGCCAAGGCCCGGTCTTTTTTCGAAGGAGCGGGAAAATCGGCGGAAGCGGACAATTTTGATTACGCTATCGATATGTACATTGAGGGTTTGCGCTGTGCACCGGATGCGCTTCAAGAGGGCCATATACCGCTTTGTGAGCTTGCGCTGCGTCGACAGGGAAAAGGCGGCAAAAAACCCTCGATGCTGGAAAGAGTAAAGCGTCCGCGAGGTAAGACGGTGCTTGAGCAGATGCTTAACGCCGAATATCTTTTCGCCAAGGCGCCTGACCATTTGCCGTATGCCGAGGCGATGCTGAGAGCGGCATTGGCGGGCGGTTACAAGAAAACGGCCAGCTGGGTTGCGAATTTTGTGTTCCAGGCAAATAATGCTGCGGAAAGACCATCTGTACAAACATACGTGTTGTTAAAGGATTCATACGAAGCGCTTGGTGAATTCGATAAGGCGGTTGTGGCGTGCCAGCGAGCCTGCAAACTTAAGCCCGAAGATGCAGAATTGGCGGATGAATATCAGCGTCTTTCAGCTGAACTGACTGTATCCAAGGGCAAATATGACCAGGATGGCGATTTCAGGCACTCTATAAAGGACCGCGAAAGCCAAGAAAAACTTCAAGCCCAAGAAAGCGTTATCAAGACGGAGGATTACCGTCTCTCGGTGGTTGAAGAAGCGAGGCAAGCGATGGCTGATGACCCAAACCTGCCAAGGAACATATTTAATCTGGCTGAGGCCTTATCGGATTTGCGAAACGACAAAGCAGAGAACGAAGCAATAAAATTGCTGGAAGATACGCATAAAACAAAGAGGGATTTCAGCTTTAAACAACGAGCGGGCGAGTTAAGGATAAAACAGCTCAAACGTAAGGTAAGAGAGGCGGAAAACGCTCTTTCGGCCAAGAGGGAAGATTCGCAACCCAAGTCGAAGGCAGCAGAATTGTCGGTGCAGCTAAATGATGCTGAGTTGGAACATTACCGTCTTTGTGTGGAAAATTACCCAACCGACCTGCGGATGAAGTATGAATATGGCGTTCGCTTAGTGCATAATAAAAGATATGACGAGGCGATACCTCTGTTCCAGGAGGCGCAGCGAGACCCGCGACATAAGATTGCGGCAATGGATAAAATAGGGTTTTGCTTTTTTATGAAGGGCTGGTTTACAGATGCAATCGATGTTTTTACACGGGCGATAGAGGCCTATGAGATAAAAGATGATGCAATTGCCAAGGAATTGCGGTATAATCTTGCTCGCGCTTACCAGGAACAGGGTGAGACTGAAAAAGCTCTGGAGATTTATCGCAAGATTGCCCAGCTTGATTTTGCATATAAAGATATTCGCCAGCAAATAAATAAATTGAGAGGCGAGAAGACAGATACAACCTCCCAGTAAATTAGGTATTTGTAAATAAAGTGACAGTGATTTTCAGGAGATTACAGTGGCACATTCGTTATCAGCGAAGAAAAGAGTGAGACAGAACGCAAAGAAAAGGTTGGTTAATCGCGCGCGTAAGAGCCAGATAAAGACGCAAATTAAGCGATTTGAGACGGCATTAAGCAGCGGCGATGTAAAGGCCGCGAGTGAACAATACAGTCTTATTGTCAAGAAATTAGACAAGACCGCTGCTACCAGCACAATGCGCAAAAAAACCGCTGCACGAAAGAAATCGCGTCTTGCGAGGCGGCTTAACGCTCTTAAGGCGAAAACGGGATAACACGCCGGCTGCCGGTGTAATACGTGGCAGAGATGGAACTACAGCGAGCTCACAAGAGATGTAAGACTGGGTGGAGTCTTTGGTTTCAGATAAGCATATCGCCCTGTCGATATTAGAATTGATTGGGCGATTTTTTTGTTTTTTTTATAAGTCGGTCAGATGCCTGAAATTTTTAAAAAACGAATAATTAAATTTTTGAAACACCCGGATTATACACCGTTGAAACTCGCGCCGTTAGCCAAGGCGCTCGGCGTAAGCTCGGAAGATTATCCACAGTTTAAACTGGCTTTCGAAGAGCTGCGCCAAGCAGGGCATGTGATGATAGATGCGGGCAATCTGGCCGGTCTTCCGCCATTATCCGGCCGAATCATAGGGACATTCAGAGCAAACCCCAGAGGTTTTGGTTTTGTAACACCACTTGAACCCAATTTGCACGGTGATTTGTTCATACCGCCTGGCGCAACAGCTGGTGCAATGACCGGAGATATTGTTGCTGCCAATGTTGTCAAAGAAGGTAAACGAGCCGGACAGATGCGATACAGCGGCAAGGTGATAGAGATTCTCGAACGAGGGCAAAATAAAGTCGTTGGAACCTTAGTGAAACAACCTGAGGGATGGCTTGTTCAGCCGGATGGGACAGGATTTATCGAGCCAATCAGTGTTGACGATGTTACCGCGAAGAATGCGAGGGAAAAAGACAAAGTAGTTGTCGAAATACTTACGTGGCCGAGCGAGAAATATCTGGCGCGTGGGGTGATTATCGAGGTTCTCGGCAGGGCGGGGCAATATGAAAGCGAGATAAAGTCAATAATTCACCAGTATCATTTGCCGAGAGAATTTAATACCGGCTGTATTGAGCAAGCCCGCGAAGCTGCTGCTGAATTTAATCCCGGGCAGGATGGCAGCCGAGAGGATATAACGGGAAAAGTGGTTATTACGATTGACCCGCCGAATGCAAAGGATTTTGACGATGCGATAAGCTTAGAGAGAAACACAGAAGGCAACTGGGAGCTTGGCGTTCATATTGCCGATGTGAGTTGTTTTGTGGCGGCAGATTCGCCGCTGGATATAGAGGCGGAGATTCGCGGGAACAGTGTTTATCTGCCGGGTGAGACTATTCCGATGCTGCCGGAGATTTTAAGCAATGGTATTTGCAGTCTCCAGCCGGGGCAGAAACGTTTTTGTAAAAGTGTATATTTAACTTATGACGGGGAAGGTAATATCTTAGCTCGACGTTATGCAAACAGTATTATTGATTCGGTGCAGCGTTTGACATACGAGGACGCCGACAGGTCTTTGAAGGGTCGCACCAAAGGAATTAAACCTGAGGTGGTTAAGCTGCTGAAAGGTATGGAGACACTAAGCCGAGTAATTGAGGAACGGCGCGAGAAGGGTGGAATGATACATTTGGATTTGCCGGAGGTTGAATTGGTGATGGATAAGAGCGGACGAGTTGTGGACGCCAATCCTGCTGATGTCAGCTATCCGCACACGATAATAGAGATGTTTATGGTGGAGGCCAACGAAGCGGTAGCCAGCCTATTAGATAGATTAAATGTTCCTTTTATGCGGCGGATTCACCCTGAGCTGGATGCTTTGAGTATGCAAAATCTCTCAAAACTTGTCAGGGCGTTTGGGTTCAACCTGCCGCGTAATCCTGACCGGGCAGCGATACAGGATTTATTAGCTGCTGTCAAAGGCAAGGACAGCTCATTCGCGGTGAACATAGCGGTTTTGCGAAGTTTCGAAAAAGCCCAGTATGCGCCGCTGCATATCGGGCATTTCGCTTTGGCGTCGACCCGTTATTGTCACTTTACCAGCCCGATACGGCGATATGCGGATTTGCTTGTCCATCGTCTTTTAGGGTATTACCTGCAAAATCGTTTGGATTTAGCCAAGAGTATCTCGGCAGGATTGGATTTGACCGAGATTGGAAAGCACATTACCTTTACGGAACAACGGGCCGATGATGCGGAGAATGAACTGAAAACTGTTTTGATATTACAGATGTTAAGCAAACGCATAGGTGAGGAACTTGATTGTGTGGTAACTGGTCTGACAAATTTTGGTGTGTTTGTGCAGTCGCGGAGATTCGGCATCGAGGGTCTTATTACTATGGGTGATTTGGGGGGCGATGTCTGGAAATATGACCAAAAAGCCCGATGCGTAGTTGGAACGCGTTCTGGCACAAACATTCATTTGGGCAGGGCGATAAAGGTACGAATAATTTCAGTCAATGTTCCTGCCCGGCAATTGAATCTGGCACCTGTTAAGCCATTGGTCAGTCCCATTACAGAAAAAGAGAAAGGTATAACAGCAAAAAAGGCCAAAAAGGCCAAACGCAGAGAAAAACGCAGATGGCGCCAATCCTAAAGAGTGTTCTAAAAAAAACCATTGGGGTTATATTGATTATCGTGGGACTTGTGGCTTTGGTTACGCCTTTTACTCCTGGTTCGTGGCTTGCACTGATAGGACTCGAACTTTTGGGTTTTGGTTTTTTGCTGGAAAACAGATTCGGCCGCGCGCTAAAGAACAAGTACAAAAATAGCTTTGAGAACTTAAAAAGAAAGGTCAGGCGAATATTGCATCGCGGGCAGCCGCCGCAAACAAAGAACCCAGAATAAATGCTCCAGTAACACTCCAGCACATAAGCTGCTATTACTCATAGCCATACTTTTTAATAAACCATTTCTTTCCTATCTGAACCAGGAAAAGATAACTAACAACTATCAGAAGAAGGGCTATAAAATATGTTGGCGGTGGAATAACAAATCCAAAAAATTTACCCAACGGAGTGAGCGGTATAACTAACCCTATTGTTACGATATAAATGGAGGCAAACAGCAAAAACTGGCTGGGTTTGCTTTCAATAAAGGGGATTTTGCCGGTGCGAATTATATGGATAACCAGAGTTTGAG
>JBAPXT010000349.1:0-10999 GCA_049284355.1 Sedimentisphaerales bacterium | reverse complement strand
GAACAAAAGTGGGTTTGTGGATTGACCATAGGAAGGCTCTGATCGTGGCCGTTACGGATAAAGGGGAAGAAATCAGACTGATCATATCAAAGGTTGAAAAACAGCCCGGACGTTTTGATGGTGTACGTTCCAAGGCCCAGTATGAACAACAGCAGTTTGAGGCAGATGACAGCCGCCAGAGAGAGTTTACCGGTCATCTCAACGTTTACTACGATGCGGTCATAGCGTGTATTCGAGATGCGGAAGCTATACTAATATTTGGTCCTGGTGAGGCAAAGGGCGAGCTGAAACATCGTCTCGAGAAAAACAAACTCGGCGGACGTATATCAGGTATCGAAACAGTTGACAAGATGACTGATTCTCAGATAGTGGCGAAGGTTCGAAAGCACTTTTTGGAACAGAGTTTGCCCAAGTGATTCAAGAAAACAGGCGGAAGAACAATAGAATATTTGAAGAAACGCGAATCCTTCATAGGTTATGGCAATAGATGATACCATCCAGACCCTTACCAAGATTTATCAGTTAATCGACAAGGGGATCCCACACACACCCACAAGTCCTGATGTGTTAGTTGAGTACTTAAACGATTTATATGGTGAGTCCATCAAAGGTTTTGCCTCAGAAGAGCTATTCGCATACGATGACGTCGGAAGCCCTTCAATAACACTGGCGGTTAGTATTGATTTTGAATTCGACCTCAAAAGAGTTATGGAAAATATGCGAACAAGATTACACACAACACAGCGTGGTAAAGTGGATGCAATGGGAAAAACAGGCATAGTCTGGTCTTATGGACATTATGATTTTATATATGACGATGATTCAGGACTTTTACGAATATCACATAAATACGGTCATAAACAAGAAGATACAAGGTCTGTATTAAGCATAATAAAGAAAATGATAGATTATGCCAAAGATTACTTAGAGGAAGTCAAGAAATCGGCAGAGGAAAGCACCAGTACCCCAGAAACAGAATGACACACATTTTCTGACTCCCCGTCGCAAGCACCCCGGAGAGATGGCAAAACGAGGTGGCAAGCAGGGCAAAATTCAATTGCCGAGGTGCAGCGGAGAAATCAACAAGAGCCTTAAAGACAAAAAAACGGTTCGGGTCAATCAGCCAGTTTAAGCAAATGGACGAGCGAATATAAGCAAAACCCCTATTCTACCTTTGCGCAAGAGAACGTATACTTCAATTAGAACAAGACAGTTAAATAGAGAACAGTTAGTGACGTTTAAAAAGAGGCTAGGCTCAAAGAAGCCAGGCCTGCCAAAGAGTAAAACGGATGTATAACAGCTCCCGCCACATTTTTGCGGGAATACACTCGGCCCGCTCATTTATTCAGCGGGCTTTTTTTCTTTTATTACAGGCAAGAACAGAGATGAGAAGAATGGAGAATCGGGGTTGACAAAGGGGATGTTTCTATGCTACAAATGGCACCGACAACCTGAAGTATGCAAATTTGTTGAGTATAAAACAAAAAAAGGTATCGTAATTAAAGGAGAAATAAAAATGAGTACGAAACTGTTTAAAATAGCTGTAGTGACGATGCTGGCGGTTGGTGTTATTGCCGGTGATGTCCGGGCAAAAAATGCTCCGCAAAACGAACGAACGATTCAGGGAACAGTCAGCGTAACAAAAAACAACGACGGCAAAATCATCGCAGTGAAGCTGATGATTAGCGATAAACTCGGCTACTCCATTACTCTCGATGCAAAGGGCAAAGAGCTGGGCCAAAAGATGGGAGGAAAGAAAGTCGAGGTAATCGGCATCGTGGAGGTTAAAGACAAAGTTGAATGGCTGACAGTTAAATCATACAGCGAGATAGTTGCCAAGCCGGTAAAATAGCGGAGCTAACCGTTTTGTCGACGGGGGAAGTAGTTAGCCTTTATCCAGTTGAAGTTCAAGATAATGTGAAGGGTGATAAGGCAGAGAAGTATTGCACCGCCGGTTTTGTGAAAAAGGCCGAAGGCATTATGTGAGAGATGGTCACGAAGCAATACCGTTGTCGCCTGGTTGATAAAGAGCAGAATCAAAACCGGATTTAAAATTTTAAGGGCGGTATTTCTCTTCACAATCGTTATCCTTTATATAAAAAAACCCCGCAATTTTATTGCGGGGTTAAATATTTTGGAATTTCGGTCGGAGGCTATTCAAAGGGCAGTTTAACGCCGCCTTCGGGAGTTTTTTGTATATCGCTTTTTCGGCCTGTCGGGGGTGCCGCCTCAGCTTTTCTCGGCCGGCAAATCAGGCCTTCGGAGAGCTTGGCCAGGTCGCCTTCGACGAGCTTTGCGTAAGACAATCTCGGCATTACTTTGTCAATCCTGATTGTTGCAACGAGGGTCTCCGTTGTGCCCAATGATTCCTTGGTGTCGGCATCAAATAATTCCTTGCCCTGAGAGACGATATCCAATAATTGTCCCACGGCAATTCTTGAGCCGCCCTGATTAATAATGACCTGTCCATCGTTATCGATGCTTGCAATGCGGATGGGGTAGAGCTGGTCGACGATTTTTTCAACCAACTGATTGGCGGCCATTCCGACGAAATTATCCATCATCTCCTTGTAGTCCAGGTCCGGCGGCTCCCACTCGGTAACGAGCTTTTTGATTTCCTCGGTCTTATCGAGCTTTATGTCGATGACATCAGCCAATTTGACTTGTCTTGTCGGGCCGACGATGAGGCGGTATTCGAAAGAGAAATTGGCTTCGTACTCGCTAATCATGCGGCCAATAGCCGACGAGTACGATTCCTTCCTCACGATGCCGGCCCTGTTAATTGTTCCGACGAGCATATAATCGACGCCGAGGACCTGTCCCAGCTTGGCCAGTTCCTCGAGAGGAGCATCATCAATCAGAACTTTTCTTTCTTGGGCGAATTCCTGCATATATTCGCGGTCAAGGATATTGAACTTGTTTGTTTGCGTCAGTGCGGTAACTAATTTCTGTGAGAACAGGCGGGAGGTATCGAGGGATGGATTCGAGATATTGCCGAACTGGTAATTTGCTGCCAGCGTTCTTATTGGCATTACGGCAAGCCGCAGGCGGGCGGTTTTGTCGGGGGACTCGTAATCGAAGACGGTAACCTTTAGCGTTACTTCATAAGTGCCATCTTCGAGTTTTTTCTCGTTCAGGACCTCGTAGGTTTTTATCAGGCCTGCCATATTGGTCCTAAGGGTTGAGCCGCCGGTGTGAACACCTACGGCGTCGAACTCAACTTTTTTGCCGGAGTCGGTTTTTTCGATGTCAGCCGATGCGGAACGGTAGTCGAAATTGGTGTCGAGCGAACTAACCGCAACGCCTTTGACCTGTGCGACGGCCTGCTTGAGGGCCATATTGATGGCCTCGTCTCGGTTGACGCCCTGGCCTTTCGTTTCGACAGTTTTCGTAGCTGTTTCGACGGCGAATAGCGGCGTGGAAACCAATACCAAAACAGTTAGAAAGAGAAATGCCTTTCTCATTTTAGAGCCTCCCATAAAAATAAAATAACACAACCAAATTTTATATTACCAGGCAACGGATTTATTACTGCCGCGTTTTCCGATAAGGGTCTCATTTTGCCAGATTACCAATCCACTGGCAATTTCTGAAACCCTGAGCTGGAAATAATACTCGACCTGCTGGTTGCCCTTGTCATAACGGATGTTACGCTGGAAAATTTTGCCGGAGACACTCAGGTGAGGCGAAATCAACGTACCTTTTTGAGGAACGGTGTTTTGATCAAATTCATCCCCGATGTCAGAATCTTTAATATCCCTTCTTATGTCATAAGTTGTTTGATCTATTTTGCTGCCGACGGCGGAGGTCATAACGACCTGACCGCTGTTAAGAAGCTCCTGCTCGACTTTGGCCATTAGCTGGTCGGTGTCGATTCTCTGCATAGTATCATTTGTAATACGGCCTGTTGCCATAACATATCTGCCGCCACCGGGTTTACTGAGGGCACCGGAACCGAGCATAGACTGAACCATTTCACTTGCAGCCTGGTCAAAGTCCCTGTAATCGAGGGCCATAACGGGCTTGCCGGTATCGTGCATAGTGTCGATGTATGCAGTTTGCTCACAGCCTGCAGTTAGAATACCGATTAGTGCGACGATTTGAAATATTGCTGTTTTCATAATTTACTCCCACTTTCTTGTATCCATTCTGAAACTTACAGCTTCTTTTCTCGGTGCAACGACCTTGAAGCTAAAAGGTGATTTGCCCATAGCGGACATTCTCTGCCAGACGCTTGTTTTGGTTTGAATCAATACGCCGTCCTGGTCAAGCCATTCCACCCTGTACTGGAACTTCTTGGTAAATTGTGAGTGGTTGGTTCCATTAACGTTAAGCTCGAGAACTCCGGCATTGTTTCTGCGCATAATGGCCTGGTCGATTTCAATGCCTTCGCCAATCAATGCGCTAAAGGCATAGGCCACCGGGCGGGTCACGATGTTATCGACAAGATTGTCGCTTTTCACGTCCGCCCTTAAGTGAATTTTGGAGCCCGGCGGCTCATTACAGCTTATGAGCGCCACCGAAACAGCAAAAAGCAGTAATATGTTCGTAATCGTTTTCATTTTTTTGCCCCTTAAAAAGCCATAACATTACATACCGGCACGGCCTGGTTAGTTATTATTCTAATATATACAACGGCATTATTACACTGTGGAATATCAATGTCAATAGGGACAAAGCCGGGGGGAGTAATTTTTAATTTGCCGTTTTTGGGTTTCGGGATGCGGGCGACCTGAAAATCCTTGGGCAAAGCCGTCCATATCCTTACATCAGCAGCGGTCGATGCAAAACTATATGCAGCCACTGCGTACGATAGAGCAGTTGCAGCATCTCCGCCCTGTTGCTGGATGGCATACTGAGCAATCGCTTTGGCCGTTGCCGATATGATAGCCCTTGTCAGAATACTGGGGTAATCCTTGCTGAACTCGGTCTGGACGACCCTGTCCATGTCGGCGACCGGAAGCGTCATACACTCCTTGCCATCAGAATTTACGAGCAGATATGGATAAGCCTTGTTTCTGAATTCCAATTTTGGCAGGGCAATACCCACATATTTAACCTGATTTGTCGCGATGAATAATGGCAGGTCTATGCGGAACTCTTCTTTTACAGGCCCCAGGCCATTCTCGAATATCACCCAGACTGTGTTTTCGAGCCGAGCCTGGCCATCGAGTATCTTCTCGGTAGTACTGAGGTCTTCTGCTATATAGGGATTATCGCTGACCATGCCGTAAGATTCTTTGAGTAAATCGACCGCCTTGGAGTGGTCGCCAACGAGATTAAAAAATACGCCCGCCAGGTAGGTCGCGAAAGGATTGACGAAATCAGGATAAGCCTGGAAATTGTAGAGATTGGGATACTTTTCAGCCAGAAGCTGGTGCGTTGTCGGATTTTCAACGCTGGATTTTGCCAAAGCGTTTTGCTGCTGGTTCTTCTCCAGCTCGGCGTTTAGTTTATTTATTTCTTCTACGAATTTTTCTTTCGCACGTCTCTGCCTGTCGAGGGCACGATTAAACTCGACGCGGGCCAAATCCATTTTGCCTTCGGCCATAAAGTTGAGGGCTTTGTAGGTATTGACCATCACGCCATCATACTCCTGGCCTCTATAAGGGTTTACGTTGTCACTTGCGACCGTCGAGCCGATAATATCGCCGGCTTTAAACTGCTCGTCATAATACTTGAGCATATCCTCGGACTTATCGAAGAGCTCCGTACTTTTCTGGAAATTCTGACGGATTCTTTCCACAGTTCCAAGCTGCAATGCCCAGAGCAGGTCTTCGCCTGAGGGGTTTTTCTGCTGACCCATCTTATTTTGAGCAAAAAGGGCGGAATTGTCGTAATTTGATACCTCGAAACTCGTGTTGAAGACCTTTAGATTATCCTTCGGGGCATTACAACCAAGTGAAAAGAGCAGATTTGGCAGGGTCAAGATTGCAAATAAAAGAGGATACCGGACCTTAACTTTGTTCATCCTTGCTCTCCGAATCAAATCCATTACCTTAATTGCGTATTTAAGACAATCAGATGCTATTGTATTATCACGAAAGGCATAGTCAAGAAAATGCTGAAGGTTTTAATGGGTTTTTTTGAGAAAAAGCGGGTGTAACTTGTGAAACTGCGGGAAGAGTTATCGGCGCCACTCGGGTTTGCGGACCATCAGGGGCGGCATCTGCTGAAGGCCGGCCCTGCGATTGTCTTTATGGACACAACTTCTGTTGCTCGGATACCAACGGATGTTGAACAGCTTGATTCTCAAGGGTAACTTGTTTTTTTCTAATTTGCTGAACATTGCTAACTCTTTTCCGGACGTAACGTGGAGAAAACTTTGGATTATCACCCTCCTCATCGGCTAATTTGTGCGATGACTTTTGGAAATTATCGGGGACTTTGGGTATATATGGGGGGGCAAAAAAGTTGACTTTATGCGAGAGCATTATTAACCTGAAAGCGAATAATATGGTTTTTATGTTTGGAGAAAAATTATGGCAAAGGCAAAAATGCCGCATCCGGGTCACGGGAAACATTTGTGCTATTTAAATAACATAGGGTTCCAGATAAGCAATCCTAAAGAATACAGAAGCCTTGTGAAGAACGGCAAGTTTGTTTGCAGAGTGTGCGGCCGAGTGGCGGCCGGACAAAGCAGTCTCTGCAGGCCTACGAGTTTGTAAGCAGGGTAAGGATTTAGTGGTCGGACTGTTCGATGTACTTCCAGCCGGCCGGCTGCATATCAATTTCGAGTAATTCAACCCTGTTGATAAGCCATCGGTTGTCCATCTGCTTTTGCAAGTCTGTCTGTACCTTTACCAGCATTTGCGATTTGAAGCTTTGATAGACATAGCTTTGTTTGTCAAATAATATCCTCACCGTGAAAATCGCGGTTGCATTTGGCGGCTGGATATCTATCGAGACGATTCTTTTTATGTTTTTTTCAATGAGAGGTTCTGAGAGAAGTTCTCCGCAGTGTGCCATCAAGACACTTTTCGAACTGTGGTAAGAGTCGGTGTAGTTATCTGCGATAAGCGGCTCAATTAAGTCGGGATTTTCATCTTCGAATGCTTTTACGCCTGTATTAATTACGGTATTGATTTTCTCCAAATCGGTTTCGACGAGGAAATCGAGTCCGAAAGCAGCGAGAACTAAAAGGGCCGGGAGCAGCCAGAGCCACCAGCGGAATTTTTCCGGGGAAATGCTGCGGAACATCAGCAGGACGAGCGAGACGACGATTGCCACGGTTATCAAGCCCCACGGATGCTCGTAGACATCGAACATTTTAATCAGCCCTTTTAAAAGCGATTATTGAAAAGAGGTTACCATTTTATCTGATTCAGCAGGGAAGTCTTTTCGTGGTCTGTCATACCCGGCGACAGAGCGGTTATGGTTATAAAGCCATCGGCCAGCGAGGTTGTATCAGTAGGGTCCTGCTCGTCGCGGTGGAGGCCGCCGGCTAATTGGAAGACGGTTTGGCCCTGTTCGTTCTTTTGGACGATGTAATGCTCATGAAAGCCGCCGGTTGACTGGGGGACAATCCTTATTCCTTTGGGCCTGCCTTTTGATAATTGCGGTATATTGATGTTCACAACGTGGCCGCTTTCGAGGGGCAAAAGTTTTTTGAGGATTTTCGCGCAGTATTCGGCTGCCTTTTCAAAATCCATTTTTTCCTCAAAGGCGAGGCTCATTGCTACTGCGGGGATTTTTAAAAAGGCCCCTTCCATTGCGGCGGCGACGGTGCCGGAATAGTAGATGTTTATTCCTGCATTTGCGCCGTTGTTTATGCCGGCAACGAGGAGGCCTATCGGCCCTTTGCAAAGCTGCATACAGGCCAGTTTCACGCAATCGGCGGGCGAGCCCTGGACGCTGAAGCCGGTAAACCGGCCGTTTATATCGACTTTGTTGCATACCAGCGGCTGGTGAAATGTAACGCTGTGGCTGGCGCCTGAGCGGCTGTCGGCGGGCGCAACGACAGTAACATCGCCGATTTTCACCAGCTCTTTGTAAATGGCAGCCAGGCCCGGTGCGAAAATGCCATCATCGTTTGTCAACAATATTTGCATAGCCACATAGTAAAGTAAAAAGTTAAAAATTAAAAGTAAAATGTAGGGTGCGGACCTGCGTGTCCGCCTCGTAGCGCAGCAGAGATCCCCGATTGCCTGCCCTCGAATGTCGTAGTCGGGGGCTGCTCACTTGCTTCTCTGTCGGGGATCCAGTTTATCAATTCCCCCTGCCCTCCGTCTTGTCCGGCGTAGTCCAGATGCCGTCTATCAGGACGAAGTCGGAAGTCCGTCTCGTTGGACGAAGGATGGGTGTCTGCCCAAATCTTCTTTGTTTAGCAGTCGCCGGAACGGCGACTCACTTTGCTTCAACGAAGGCGGATTTACATTGTTAAATGCTTGGGGGACACTGGCCGGTCGGGGATTCCTTGGTATCCCTAAAAATCAGACATTTCTCTTGCAATTTAGGGGTGGTTTGCATAAACTGATAAAAACGACAGGAGGGACACCCTCCGTAAGAGGATAAACATCAGGTCGTATTTGGAGAGGATGAAAAATTAAAACCAGAACAACATTTATCGTTTCCCTTGCCGCCATAATAACCCTTGCGGCAGGTAGCGCCTTCGGTCAGGTGCAATACGCGATCACAGACCTCGGCACGCTCGGCGGGACGTACAGCGAAGCCTACGGCATCAACAATTGTGGGCAGGTTGTCGGGGCCGCTGACAGCAGCGGCTACCAGCATGCCTTCCTATGGCAAAGTGGCAGCGGGATGAAGGATCTCGGCACACTCGGCGGAACAGAAAGTTGTGCTTTAGGAATAAACACAAGTGGACAGGTTGTGGGGTTCGCCACTATCAGCGGTGACACATCCTACCACCCGTTCCTTTATAACGGCAGCGGTTCAATGCAAGACCTGGGCACGCTCAACGGATCAAGTGATGACTTCGCCTGCGGCATCAACAACAGCGGACAGATTGTCGGAGGTCCGGAAGTCGATATGCCAAATTGGAGTATTTCTGGCACAGGCCACGCTTTCCTCTACACTGGCACTGGTCCGATGCAAGATCTCGGCTCTCTCGAAGGATATCCGTGGAGTTCTGCACATAGCATCAACGACAGTGGCCAGATTGTTGGACTCGCCCCGTATTATGAATATCACGCATTCCTCTATAGTGGAGGGACTATGCAGTACCTCGGTAAGCTGCTCGACGTGCCAGGAACCGGAAGCAATGCGAAAGCAATCAACAATGTCGGAGAAATCGTTGGATGGTCTAACGCCGACGGCGGTTGGGCCCACGCCTTTAAGTACACGGGCAGCGGCCCTATGCAAGATCTCGGAACCCTCGGCGGAGACTCAAGTGAGGCATGCGCGGTCAACAATAGTGGGCAGATCGTCGGATGTTCCACAGATGGGAAGGACGGCAACTGGCATGCCTTCATTAGCACCGGCAGCGGTCCCATGCAGGACTTAGGCGGTTTGATTGCTCCTTCGTCTGCATGGACGCTATACGTTGCAACCGCCATCAACGACAAAGGACAGATTGTTGGCTACGGGACCAACCCCGCCGGACAGACTCATGCCTTCCTGCTGACCCCCGAAACTCTCCCGGAAAAGGCGGCAGAACTTGCTAAACAAGTTATAGGAGCTCCCTATCTCGGAGATGGTGAAACATGGGGAGGAAAAGGATATGATTACCATTTGCACCACTTTATTGAACCAGATAAAGTTAAAACTACGGGATATTGGTATTGGAATAACAATACATGCGTAATAAAAAGTACGAATGAATGTCATTCGTGCGCGGCCGGGAATTGCGAGATAGGTACGAATGGAACAATAGGTCTTGATTGTTCAGGCCTTATTTATTGGTCATACAATCGTGCATATTTTCAATCGAATCCGCCCGGAATCACATCGAGACCGTTTGCTTACGAAGGAGTCAGCGGTCAACGCAGCAATTACTCTATCAATGCACCTGTCAGTGAAAGCGATCTGCACGCTGGGGATTTGCTATTTACGGAAGGACATGTGATGATGTACACTGGTCCATTTACATACGAAGGCAAGACTTACAATGTCGTGCATGCCAGCTATTGCAGAAAACAAGTCGTCCCTGCTACCTACGATTTCGCTACGAAGAAGGTTATTACAGAAGGTTGTCCTGATATTAACATTACAGGATATGGCCGCTGGAGGGAACAGACGGTTGATGCTATATACACTAAATGCCTAATAGACTTGGTCGTTACTGATCCTGATGGATTTACCGTTAGTAAAGATACACCTGAAATCCCGGGACTTCTTTATTTTAGCGTGTATGATGTAGATGAAAACGGAAAACCTGACGAAATGGTAACTATTCCAAAGAGAAAAGTTGGAACTTACTTAATCACAGTAATTCCAGAGTCGAATGCTTTACCCACTGACACTTATAGTCTCGAAACGACAATCGATGGTCAGACTATAGTTTTAGCCAAAGATGTTCAAATACAAAATATTCCGCCACAGCCTTATGAAGTTAAATCAAGGTTGAATCCTGCCGATTTTGACGATGACGGCGATGTGGACTTTGTTGATTACGCCGTCTTTGCCAACTACTGGATGAATCAGAATTGCGCCGAACCGAACTGGTGCTCAGGGGCCGACCTTAATAAAAACGGTTCGGTAGATTTATATGATTTAGCAGAGTTTGCCGAATACTGGCTTGAAGGCACATCACCTTAAACCGGGTTAACAAAAAATTCAGGCGGATGCCTTTTGTGCCTTTTTGTGGCTAATTTTTCTTAGTGTCCTTGTGTCCTCGTGGCAATCCTTCAATCAAAAGCGATGGTACCCACACGCCAAAAACGGCTGATTTGAAATTTTTTTATCTTTTTAATTGCAACGACTTAGCCAAAACTTCACTCCCTAAAACCCCATAATTTTTCGCATCAATCGCGCATGTTCGTCCAATTGTAGAAGGGACGCATGCCCAGCAGGGCAAGGTCTTAGGTCCAGCAGGCCCGGG
>JBAPXT010000348.1:0-26101 GCA_049284355.1 Sedimentisphaerales bacterium | reverse complement strand
GTGTTATATCTGGTAAAATACCAATATCCTGAACATTTCGGCCTGAAAAAAGAGAACCTGGGTGGTAAATAAAAACTTTATCGAGATTTTTTTGAATTTTCCGGAAATTTATCGAACCACTTTGGGGCAACGGCGTATGTAAAGATAAATAAAATAAGTCATTTTTTTCTCCTCCTTTTAGAGTATTTTGGCGGCAGCACCAAGGGAATTGATGCTGCCGCTGGCTTTTTATGGTTTTTTGAACAGATAACTCGGCTTGGCGTCAGCCGGCGATGCTCTCTTCAATGCGGGCAAGTACGGTTCTGGCCTTTGAGATTTTGTTGCCGGCGGGGCCATGCCAGTGCAATTCCGCATTTTGCTGGATTTGCTCTTCGACGTTTTTGCAGGCCAAAAGTACAGTAGCGTGATTTTTGTTGCCCATACATCTGCCTATCTCCGAGGACGACATCCTGGTATGTTTTCTGGCCAAGTACATGCTGAAGTGCCGAGCCATCGCTATGGTTCTGTCTTTCTTGGAGGAGTGTATGTTAGCCGGCGTTATTCCGAAATAGGTTGCGACAGCCGATTCGATATCTGATATGTGGGCAATCGGGTCGCACCTTTCGATGTGCTCGGCGAGGACCTCGTTGGCCATATACTGGTTGACTTTCTGATTTTGCAGCGAGGCGAAAGCGATTAATTTCAGCAAAGCGCCTTCGAGTTCCCGTACATTGGTACTTAGGTTTTCGGCGATATATTTTATTACGTTTTCGGGGATTTGCTTTTGCATAGCTTGTGCGTATTGTTTGCAGATTTGACAGCGTGTCAGGAAATCCGGTGTCTCAATTTTTA
Source organism: Sedimentisphaerales bacterium (assembly GCA_049284355.1). Classification (GTDB taxonomy): domain Bacteria; phylum Planctomycetota; class Phycisphaerae; order Sedimentisphaerales; family Anaerobacaceae; genus CAIYOL01. The sequence continues at coordinate 25,270 of JBAPXT010000348.1, read as the reverse complement.
CGACCATACCAGAGATGAATCGACTGACCAGTTTTTCGGAGAGCTGGCCTATCATTCTGGGATGAGCGTCGGAAGCCAGGACGACCTGTTTTCCTGCCAAATCGATTGTATTAAAGGTATACAGGAACTCCTCCTGTGTTGAAGGCTTGCTGGCCAAGAAGTGAATATCGTCGATAGCCAACAAATCCGTTTGTCGCATCCGGCGTCTAAAAGCCTCCAGCTTTTTTGTCTTCAAGGCCAGCACAAACTGATTGGCAAAATCTTCCGCTGAAAGGTACAGCCAATTAGTTTGGGGGCGGTCTCTGCCCACCGCATTGCAAATCCCTTGCAGCAGATGAGTTTTTCCAACCCCGTATCCTCCGTGAATAAACAGCGGATTAAAAGGACTTTGTTGCTCTTTGACAACTACTTTTGCGGCGTTGTAGGCCAGCTCATTTGACGAGCCGACAACAAATGTATCCAGAGATAATTTCAGCCTGTTCCCGGGCGGCGGTTGTATTTTGGCCCTGCTGCTGTGGGTTCGATTCTGGGCCTTCTCCACCAGTTGTGCCTGCGAGTCCAGTTGCGTCCGCCTCTGGTGGCCGGAAAGCTCAGGATCGATGGTAAAGGCAATCTCCCGGTCGGCCCCTGTAACCGCCCTGACTGCCTGGCTGATTTCGTTTGAAAAATGATTTTCAATCCAGCTTGCTATGAAAAGGTTGGGGACGCCTATTTTTAAACATCTGTCGGTAAGTGTCAGTCTCGTAGAATTCTTAAACCAGATGCTAAACTTCTGCGGCCCTACCTTCTCGGCAAGAGCTTCGTTAACGGCACTGGTCTCATCCGTTATTGTGCTTTGCATGATACTCTCCTGGCTAATAACATCCCATTCTTTAGCTGCAACCGGATTCCCTTTTATGGGGGTCCATACAATTCCATTAGCAGTTATTATTGGTCGGTGAAGAAACAAATCAATCCCGTTTTCGGGAATTTCTTTTCCACTTAATAGAGGTTGCTGTCAGCATTGATGTTGCGCACAAAAAAAATTTGTTTTGAACAAGTTTTGCACATCGCAAGTTGGTTTTGTGGAAAAGCTGTGGATTGTGTTCAGTCGTTAATTGAGAGTTATTAACTGATTTGAGACCGACTTTATCGGTTCTTGTTTTAATTTTTTACAAGAATGGCAACATACCCGCCGTCAAAATCATAAGTTCCGACAGACGGTAAAATCAAATTTTCTTTTTCAAGTGAAAACGCAGGCTGCCGTTTTATAAAACCACTTACGATGCTGCTGTTTTCCTGACGTAAGATACTGCAGGTGCTGTAGCAGATTTTGCCTTTCGGTTTTATCATAGAAGCGGCGGATTTGAGCAGTTCACCTTGTATTTTTGTCAGCTTTGCAATTGCCTGCGGCCTTATTCGCAACCGCACCTCGGGCCTTTTTGCCAATACGCCGGTATTCGAACACGGCACATCCAGCAGGATGCAGTCAAAAGGACCGATTTCAGCGGCGGTCTTTTGGAGATTTTCATAAGGTGTAATTTTGATACTTTTTATGCCGAGCCGGATGGCGTTTTCCCTGACTTTTTTCAGTCGCTCGCCGTCGATGTCGGTTGCGACAATATTTGCTTTATCGCCGGTAAGTTCGGCCAACTGCGTTGTTTTTGTGCCTGGGGCGGCGCAAAGGTCGAGGATTACCCACTGGGGCTTCGGCTGAAGAAATCGCAGCGGCTGGGCGGCAGTGATGTCCTGAATACTAAATAAGCCCTCTGCAAAGCCGGGCAGCTCTGTTACCGCCCGCGGGCTTTTTACTGCTATCATTTCTTCATCCCGGATTATTTCAAGGTCGATGCCTTCTTTACGAAGGGAATCAGCTAATGCCTGGATTGTTGTCCTCAGGGTATTAGGTCTGATGTAGATGCTGGGCCTGCGATTGCTTGCAAAGCAGAGTTGTCGAGTAAGTTCTGCACCGTATTCATCAAGCCAAGTGCTTAGGAGCCATTTTGGCAGTGAGAAAGCGGCGATGAGGAAATCTGCCGGCGAATCATTTGGATTTGGCAAAATATCGGTGTCAAACTCACAACCGGTCGAAGGTGTTTGCGGTAAGATTCTTTGCGAGTTGGCTTGGGAAAACGGGATTTGGCGATTTTGTATATGCCTTGTGATTTGCCGCAGGACAGCGTTAACAAAAGCGAATTGCTTTTTGCCTGTAGCGGCTTTGGCATTTTCGACCGCTTCGTTGACGATTGAATAGTCAGGAGTTTGAGGACTATAGATAAGTTCGTATGCCCCGATACGGATTATGTTGAGCAGCTTGGCTGGAATTCTTTTGGTTGGGCAATCGGCAAGTTTGGCTATCACCATATCGATTACAGAGCGGTTCCTTATGCTGCCGAGAACAAGGTCGGTAGCTCGTTGCTTTTCACTGGTTTGCGGCAGCAGTTTGTCCAGGATTGGACCGGCATAGCCGCGTTTTGGGTCGAATTGATTTAAGATGTCCGTTGCAACGGTGCGGGCGGATTTTGGGGGTTCAGCGGCCATTTTAGTTTTTGATTTTCACCAATCTATCGCCGGGGCGGGTTTGTCTGCCGTTGACAAAATCTTTGAAGTCCATAAGGCTGGAGCCGTCCGGCTTGATTTTTGTAATCTTCAAGGCGTTTTCGCCGCAGACGACGTTCAGGTTTTCGTCGAGTGTTCCCGGCTGCAGATGGGTGGCGTTTGAGGCCTTGACTACGCAGGCCATTGCTATGGTTACCCGCAGAGGCTTTTCGGTTTTTTGGGAGAGATAAATCGCCGAGGCGCCGGGCCAGGGCCAAAGGCCAAGTATTTTTCTTGATAAAGACTTGGCTGAATCATTAAAGTTCAAAAAGCCGTCGGATTTTTTCAGCTTCGGTGCCAACGTTGCCGCCGAGCCATCCTGCCTTGTGTAAATTACGGTGCCATCTGCTATTTTATCGAGTGTTTCCAGCAATAATGGCGAGGCCAATTTTGCCAGCCGGTCATGAAGCTGACCTGCTGTCTCATCAGGTTCTATGTCTGTTGCGACTTGGCCCAGGATTTCGCCTGCGTCCATTTTTTCAGCCAGCGTGATTAGGCTGATGCCGGTTTCTGTTTCGCCGTTGATTATCGCCCAGTTTATCGGCGCAGCTCCGCGGTATTTCGGCAGCAGGGAGGCGTGAACATTTATAGCGCCTTTTGGCGGTAGTTTTATCAATTCATTGCCGATTTTCTGGCCGAACGCAACCACCACAATCAAATCCGGCTTATACCCTGCGATCTTTTGGAGCATCTGCGGAGCGTTTGCATCTTCGGTTTCGATAAAAGAAATTGAATGCGCTTGTGTCCAGACAGCCACCGGCGTGGGTGTTGGTTTCCTGCCTCTTCCGGCCTGGCGAGACGGCTGTGTTACAATGAAATCCAGGCTGTGGTTTGATTGTGCCAAAACGTTCAGGCATTCGATGCCGAATTCACCACTGCCAAGATAAACTATCCTCATTTTTAATTTGCGGTTTTCGATTTACGATTTGTAGCCTTAAAAATTCCGCCGTAAACGGAGAGTTATTGTCCCTCGTGTTCCTCTTTGAGTTTTTTAAGTTGTTTTCGGTGCGCTATTTTGGCCACCTGGCCCATCCGGTTGACGATGGTCGTTCCCTCTATATGGTCGTATTCGTGCTGCAGTGCTCTTGCATAGAGCCCCTCAGCCTCTTCAGTAAATTTATTGCCATCCAGGTCGGTGGCGGCAACGGCGCATTTTTCGTATCTTCGAATCCTGGTATGTACACCCGGCACCGACAGGCATCCTTCCTCGATTGCGTCGAACCCTCCGTCTGGAGCAATGGCTGGGTTTATATAAACCCTGACGTTTTCTCTGGTCCCACTGAGTGATATGATGAACAGTCGCAGTGGCACACCGGCCTGCGGTGCTGCCAGACCGATGCCTTTATTTTCCAGCATAATGTCCGTCATTTTTTGCACAAGCTGACGGATATTGTCGTTGATTTTTTCAACCGGTCTGGCACGGCCGGCCAAAACCGGCGCCGGATAATGAGTTATACGACATTTCTGGATGTCTATCATTTCCTGCCTTTCTGTTTTTTGGCTTGCGCTTCGACCGACCATTTAGAAATTGTTGTTTACATTTTATGCCTGTTTCTCGTCGAACTCGTCACCGTCAAATATATCGCCGAGGTAGTGCTTTTTGACGATTTCGTTTCGGACGATTTCGGCGGAAGTTCCGGCCCCGATTACCTTGCCGTGGTCTATTATATATGCCTTGTCGACCACTTCGAGCGTTCTCTCAACATTGTGGTCGGTAATAAGCAGGCTCATACCGGAGGCAACAAGTCGGCGGAGTTCGTGCTGCAATTCCCCAACGGCAATAGGGTCGACGCCGCTGAACGGTTCATCCAAAAGAATCAGAGAGGGGTCCGTTACCATAGCGCGTGCGATTTCGAGTTTTCTGCGTTCGCCGCCGGACAGGAACCTGCCATGACTTTCAGCGACCTCGCTTAGTGCAAAATGCTCAATGAGCATATCAGCTTTGCGGTTACGTTCAGCCCTTGTGATGGACATAGTTTCCAGAATTGCATAGAGGTTGTCGCGGACAGTGAGACGCTGAAAGATACTGGGCTCCTGTGAAAGATAGCCGATGCCAAGCCGGGCCCGTTTGTACATCGGCAGTTTTGTGACATCCATGCCTTCGAAGACCACCGTACCGCTGTTGGGGATAATCATACCCATAATCATTCTGAAGGTGGTGGTTTTGCCGGCGCCGTTGCGGCCCAGAAGGCCGACAATACTGCGCTGGGCGATGGTAATGGATATCTTGTTGACGACAGCCCGGCCGGAATATTTCTTTACCAAATCACAAGTTTCAAGAAGAGTCATATCTGCCATTTTTCGTGTCTCGTATAGCTCTGCTACTGGTATCGTATGCGGTATTATAACAATACCAACAGCCAAAGCAAACAACAAATAGCGTATGGCAATGCCATGTATCATACAAGAGCCTTCGGGCCCTGCAGAAATATTGCAAAACAACAGTTGCTCTAAAGGTAGATAAATATTCTGGCATCTTGGGTACGTTTATGCTATATAGGTGTTTTCCGGGCGGTATGACGTTTGTATTTGTCGGAGTGGCGTATGTTTGCAATTATAAGTGATATACATTCGAACATTGAGGCCCTGACCACGGTTCTGGCTGACATTGAGGAACGCGGCATCAAGACAATTTATTGTCTGGGCGATGTGGTCGGCTATGGTCCAAACCCCAAGGAGTGTCTGGACCTGATTATCGAGAAGGCCAAATGGACGGTTCTGGGCAACCACGATTATGCGGTCTTCTACGAGCCGACGAACTTCAATTACGGCGCAGAGCAGGCAAGTTTCTGGACCCGCTTTATTTTGGAAGACGAGCAGCAGGCGACGAAGCGTAACAGACGCTGGAGCTTTCTGGGTGAGCTGCAGATGCGGCAGAGCTTTGAAGCAGACCTGGGAGAAAGCTCGGCGGTGATAGACCTCATTCACGCAAGCCCGAGAAAACCGATTAATGAATACATCTTCCCTGATGATGTTTATACCAACCCAATAAAGGTTCGGGTCCTTTTTGAGCGTGTCAAGCATATCTGCTTTGTGGGGCATACCCACCTGCCGGGCGTGTTTCTCGACGAGCCGGATTTCTATCTACCCAACGAGCTGGACAATGTCTATCCGATTATTGATAATGAAAGGGCAATTATCAATATCGGCTCCGTCGGCCAGCCGAGAGACGGGGACAATCGCGCCAGCTACGTATATGTCGAGGGTAACGAGGTGAACTTTGTCCGACTGGAATACGATTTCGAGACCACGATGAAGAAGATATATGCAACCGAGCAATTGGACAGATTCCACGCCGACCGGCTGCGGGAGGGAAGATAAGGAAATTGATAATTGATAATCGATTATTGGAGAGACATAGGCCCCCCAGTACATCGGAGAAACACGATACGTATTGATTATGAGAATTACTTTAATAGTTGCAGCCAGCTTTTGCTTGTTCAGTGGGTGGTTTGTCCGCCCTGCCTGCGGCAGTGATGCCAATAGTCCTGCAAAAGAAGAGCCCCGGCTTATCGGGGCTGACGCAGTCCATTTCGGCGCTGATAACGCACCTGCTGCGAGCGTTACGCTCGGCTCGATAGACCCCAGGAGCGGCTTTAAGTTCGAGCTGGAATTGACCTCGAAAGGTGCGGCCATCAGAAAGGCTGCCTTTAGCGAATTCGGTGACCGTAATTATAAAAACCCTCAGCCATTGGCGATTCTCTCGCCGGTAAAACTGCCTGACGACAGCGAAGTCTTGTCGATGGCGAATAAAGAATTTCTATTCGTTCAGCAGCAGCAACAGCTGCCTCTGGACAAACTAAACTGGAAAACCAGCGATGTTGAGAAAGCAGCCGATGGCTCACAAAAAGTTTGCTTCGAAGCGATTATCAAAGACCAGCTCGGCAAGCCCTTTGTCAAGCTGACAAAGACTTACAGGGTCACTTCCGGCAGTTACCTGCTGGACTGCGATTTGATTATTGAAAATCTGTCCACCGGCGAACAAAAGGTGCAGTTTAATCTAACCGGGCCGGTTGGAATTAGCCGAGAAGACGTCAGTAGAGACGACAAAAAGGTGGTGGCCGGTTTTAGAGATTCGCAAGGCGGGGTAATCAGTGTAAGACTTGATGCCAACAGGCTCAACAAAGCGAGAACAGCCGATGACAGACGGCTGACAAAAACCGGCGCCAATTTCCTCTGGGCTGCTGTGGTCAATAAATATTTTGCCGCCGTATTGGTACCTGTGCCGGATGCAAACAGAGACTATTGCGACTGGGTGACGGACAAGACGGGTCGGTTCTACAACCCCGATGGAGATGCTCACGGTGATACCGGGGACGAGACGGTAGGCGTCGATTTGAAAATTGCATCAAGACAATTGGCAGCAGCCGGTCATGCCGACAGCACAAGAACATATAATTTCCAGCTTTATCTTGGACCAAAGGATAAAAGCCTGTTCGATAAAAACGATATGTATCGCACGCTGGGTTTTGTCCAGACGATAGATTTTATGGCCTGCTGCTGCCCGGCGAGCATTATAAGCCCACTGGCCTTTGGAATACTGGCAATAATGAAATGGATGCATAGCTTCATCGGCAATTACGGCGTGGTTATTATCATATTAGTGTTCCTGATGCGCCTTGTTATGCATCCGATTACCAAAAAAAGCCAGGTCTCGATGAGCAAAATGCAAAAGGTCCTCGGCGACCCGGAAGTGCAGGAAATAAGAGAGAAATATGCAAAAACCCCGATGGAAATGCAAAAGCGGATATCAGCCTTTCAAAGGGAGCGGGGTATTTCGCCGGCAAGCGGAGTTACGAGTATGCTGCCTATGTTTGTGCAGATGCCCATCTGGATTGCATTGTGGAGCGCGGTATATACCAGTATTGACCTGCGAGGAGCAGCGTTTTTGCCATTCTGGATTACCGACCTCTCGGCGCCGGATGCGCTGGTCAGGTTTTCAATGGTAACAGTACCAATGCTGGGCTGGAAGGTCGATTCGCTGAACTTGCTGCCGATTTTGATGGGTGTGGCATTCTATTTGCAACAGAAACTGACGCCCCAGCAGGCAGCAGCTTCAGCTAATCCTCAGGTCGCTCAACAGCAGAAAATGATGATGATTATGATGCCGCTGCTCTTTCCGCTGATGCTGTACAAGGCGCCGTCGGGAGTCAACCTGTATATAATGGCCAGCACCTTTGCCGGGGTCATTGAGCAGTATGTTATTAAAAAGCACATCCGTGAGAAGGAAGATGCCGAGTCGCAAGGCCTTGTTGCCGTAACGAGCAAGACTGGCGGTAAAGTCAAAAAGAAAAAACCCAAGCCATTCTTTAGAACTTAGGCCTTGGAACGATGTATGAGCTTAATGACACCGTTGTGGCAGTCAGTTCGCCGCCCCTGGGGGAAAGGACGCTTGTTCGCATATCCGGCCCGAATACGCATGGCATATTGCAGCAGATTTTTGACCCGCCAATCACCGGAGAAAAAAACGGCTTGATAGAGGGCAGCGTGGCTGTCGATGCCGAGCTGAGAATCGACGCAAAGCTGTATCTTTTTTTTGCTCCGTATTCCTATACCGGCGAGACGGTCGCCGAAATTCACATCCACGCAAACCCGTCTGTTACCCAGACCCTGCTGGAGGGCTTGCTGAGCAGAGGCCTTCGAATGGCCGGTCCCGGTGAATTTACCGCAAGGGCATATCTCAATGGCAAAATCGACCTGGCCCAGGCTGAAGCGGTGAATGAAATCATCACCACCTCCAACAGATTTCAATTGGCCGCTGCCGAGAAGCTTCTAAGCGGCAAGTTAGCTGAAACAACAGAAAAAATCCGTTCAGAGCTGATGGACTGTCTCAGTCTCATCGAAGCGGGATTGGATTTCAGCGGCGAAGACATCGAATTTATAACCGAGGCGGAAGCGGTTCAAAGACTTTCCGATATAAAAAGCGAGCTTGAGCGGCTGCTCTCCGGCAGTATCAGTTGTGAATCGACTCTTGATTTGCCAGCTGTGGGAATCGCGGGTGCTTCTGGTGCCGGCAAAAGCAGCCTGCTTAATAAACTGGCAGGCTGCGAAAGAAGCATTGTATCGGCGCAGCGCAAAACCACCAGAGACATCTTAACCACCATACTGACACTGAGGCACTGCCGGTGCGTGCTGTTCGATTGTGCAGGATTAATAGTTACAGCCGAGAATATACTTGATGAGCTGGCACAGCAGGCGGCGGTCAAATCACTGCAAAGCAGCTCTATCGTCGTATTTTGCGTTGACGTATCGAAGACGGATTGGGCCGAGGATGTTTCGATACGCGGACTGATAGAGCCCGAGGTCTTGATACCGGTGGCGACAAAATCGGATTTGCTCTCAGGAGAAATGCTGGCTAATCGAATCGCCGAGCTGAATAAATTATTTAACGCTGATTTTTTGGTGACTTCTGCGAAAACCGGTACCGGCCTGGAACAGTTACAGGATACGATTGATAAAAAACTCATTGAGCAAACACTTGGCAGTAGTTGTGATGGTCTTGCGGAGCGGGCATCGGGAGTTGCGCTTACCGCCCGCCACAGGCAGGCAGTTACCGATGCGATTGAGAATGTCGGCCAAGCCTTAAATGAACTGAAAGCCGGAAATGATGAGGTCGCCGCGATGCTCCTGCGGGCCGCCTACCAGAGCATTTCCGACATTGAGCAGCAGCACATCGACGAAGAGATACTGGATAGAGTATTTTCCCGTTTTTGCGTCGGCAAATAAAACCCGGAGTTTCTTATCTCCTGTATCCCACCCTTACTCGTCTTTGGCTTCGAATTCGGCGTCGATTACATCGTCTCCGCCTTTTCTTCTTACCTCGCCTTCGGGCGGCGGCGGTTCGGCTTTGGCGCTACCTGCCCTGCCCCCTGCGGAAGAGGCCTGCTTCTTAGCCGCCTCTTCATAAAGCGTCTTGCCCAATTCGCCGCTGGCAGTGCCGAGGTTTTCAATGGCTTTTTTTATAGCATTGGCGTCTTCGCCTTTTATAGTTTCTTTCAAATTGTTGACCGCGCTTTCGATTCCGCCGCGGGTCTCGGCAGAGACCTTATTGCCGTGCTCTTTGAGTGTCTTTTCCGTTGAATAAATCAACTGGTCGGCCTGGTTCTTTAAGTCGACAACCTCTCTTTTTTGCTTATCTTCCGCAGCGTGGGTCTCAGCCTCTCTGGTCATCTTTTTAATCTCTTCTTCGCTTAGCCCGGAGCTTGATTTAATCTCAATCGACTGCTGTTTGCCTGTGCCCATATCTTTAGCGGAGACATTTAAGATGCCGTTGGCATCGATATCAAATGCAACCTCAATCTGCGGAATGCCTCGCGGTGCAGGCGGAATATCAGTAAGCTGGAACCTGCCGAGCGTGCGGTTGTCCCTGGCAAATTCCCTCTCACCCTGCAGGATGTGAATATCGACGGTCGTCTGGCTGTCGGCCGCCGTCGAGAACACCTCTTTTTTGCTTGTGGGTATCGTCGTGTTGCGGTCAATCAATTTTGTCATAACACCGCCTAATGTTTCGACTCCCAGTGAAAGCGGCGTTACGTCCAGAAGCAGAATATCCTTCACGCCTGCATCACCGGCCAGGACCGCCCCCTGCACGGCTGCGCCGAGTGCAACGACCTCGTCGGGGTTAAGACTTCTGTTAGGTTCTTTCTTGAAGATGTCTTTGGCGATTTCATAAACCTTCGGAATCCTTGTGGACCCGCCGACAAACAATATCTCTGCGATATCTTTGGGGGTAAGTTTGGCGTCTTCCATCGCCTTGTAGCATGGACCTTTCAGTTTCTCTAAAACCGACTCAACCAGAGACTCGAACTTGCTGCGGGTGATGGTAATCTGCAGATGTTTGGGGCCGGAAGCGTCCGCCGTGATAAACGGAAGGTTAACGGTGGCCTCCAGCTGCGTGCTCAGCTCGCATTTTGCCTTCTCGGCGGCCTCCTTGAGCCGCTGATGGGCCATCGGGTCCTTGCGAAGGTCGATACCTTCGGTCTTTTTGAATTCATCAGCCAGATAATTTATCAGCACCGCATCGAGGTCGTCGCCGCCTAAGTGTGTGTCGCCGTTTGTGCTTAGAACCTCGAAAACGTTGTCGCCGATGTCGAGAATTGATATATCGAATGTTCCGCCGCCGAAATCGAAGATGGCGACCTTTTCGTTCTTTTTCTTCTCCAGACCGTAAGCCAGCGCCGCTGCCGTCGGCTCGTTGATAATCCGCTCGACTTTTAGTCCTGCTATTTTGCCGGCGTCTTTTGTTGCCTGGCGCTGCGAGTCGTTAAAGTATGCAGGAACCGTGATAACGGCTCGTTCCACACTTTCACCAAGATAATCTTCAGCGGTTTTTTTCAAATCCTGCAGAATCATCGCCGAAATTTCCGGCGGAGTATATTCCTTGCCGCGGATGCTCACCTTGACTAACTCATCCGGTCCGCCGGTAATTTTATAGGGGACTATCTTTTCCTCTCCGGCGACTTCTTTGTGCCGCCGGCCCATAAAACGCTTTATGGAATATATAGTGTTCTCAGGATTGGTTACCTGCTGGTGCTTTGCGATTTGCCCGACTAACCGTTCGCCTTTATCGGTAAAACCTACCACAGAGGGAGTCAGCCGGCCGCCGGAGGAGTTAATTAAGACCTTCGGCGAAGAGCCTTCCATCACGGCAACTACCGAAAGTGTTGTTCCCAAATCTATTCCGATTATTTTATTAGTAGCCATATCGAAATTCCTTTCGTTTTTCTATGCTTGTTATATTAGCGCGTAAACACATCACTGCAAATAAAATGTGCAAAAGCCGTGCCAGCTCCGGCACAGGCCCCGTTTATACCGCTTAAGCTGTCTAATCGCAAGGGCTTATATTTTATTTCCGGTATTTTTTAATTTCTGATTTTCAGCTTATTGTGCCATTTTGGCAGATGAAAAGAATGTGGCGGATGGCATTTAGTGCATAAGAAAAAACCGTATATATGTTACTATTCGCTAAACGCTGTGTACTGTACGCTATCCGTTCAGTGCTGAGCGGATGATTTTGGCCCTGAGTATATCTCTGTGGGCGGCGTCCAGCTCTTTCCCGCAGTTTAATTGCAGATGTGCCGGCTGAGTGAGCATAAACAGCCGGTTTATTGTTGTAATGGATAAATTCCCGGATTTACCGGTGTTGCCGCCGGCGGCGATAATTTTGCAAAGCTTCTCTATCGCAGGGGTTGAAGCGCCCATACGTTCGTGCATATTGACGCCCATCCGCAGATGGCTTAGCAAAAATAGCGCCTCCTGCGAGCTTATCAAATGGGCGTTTCGCAGCAGCGCCATTGCACGGGAGATTTTGTCGTCGAGGACATCGGGCTCTTTCGAGAGCAGCTGGTTCCTCGCTGCATTTTCGTATTCGACGATTTCGGGAATAATAGTGCTTTCAAATTGCGTGACGATACCGGCCTCTGAGACGCCGAGCGATACCTGATTTGAGAGCTGATAAAAATCGCCTGCCGCCTCGGTGCCTTCGCCGAACAGGCCTCGCACCGCCAGGCCCATATCCCTTGAGGCATTTAAGAACTTCTCTATCTGGCCGGTCATCTTCAACGCCGGCAGATGCAGCATCACCGAAACCCTTATGCCCGTGCCCAGGTTGGTCGGACAGGCCGTAAGGTACCCATAGCGAGGGCTAAAGGCATAATCTATCCTTTGCTCTATCATATCGTCGATACGGTTTATCTGCTCGGCACATTGTGTTAGCTGCTGGCCCCCTTTTAGTACCTGAAGTCGCAGATGGTCCTCTTCGTTAATCATAGCGGTGAAAAATTCCCGCTCGGCGATGACTACTCCGCGGGGTCCCTTGCCGAAGGCGTGATGCCGGCTGATTAGGTGCCTTTCGACCAGCAGGTGTCTGTCCAGGACGGGAGTCTTGTCCACGGCTAGATAAAAGATTTTATCGCCAAGCTCCAGCGACATCAGGACGTCTCTTAGCTTTTTGAGTATCTCGGCTTTTTCAGCAGCGGAGCAGTGGCTGAGGAATTTGTGTCCTGCTATGTTCCTGGCCAGACGAATGCGGGAAGATATGACAATATCGGCCAGAGGGCCTGAGCCATCGAGCCATTCGTTTATGTCGCCGCTTATATCAGTCAGCTTCATATCTGTCTGGTCAAATGGTAAATTACTAATTACCAATTACCGAATTCTTTATTCCAGATGGTTTATTTCGTCCCGTAGTTTGGCGGCCAGCTCGTAATCTTCGCTTTGTACCGCCTGCTCTAATTGTTGGCGCAGAGCCGTAAGCTTTAGTTGCTTTTTTGTATCTTTCGGTGTTTTTGAGGGAACCTTGCCGCGGTGGATTGTTTGGCCGTTGTGGGCCTTTTCGATAAGCGGCAGCAGCGATTTCTCAAAAACCTCGTAGTCATGGGGACAGCCCAGCACCGCCTCTTTCGTGAATTGCGCCAGCGTAAAGCCGCAGTTGGGACACGAAAGCTCCTGCTCAGTTTCGCCGAATAGCTCCTCGTCTGACGGCTGGGTGGCAAGCAGGCCGCTGAGCAATTCATTTATGGAAAGCTGGCTCTTGACGGCTATGCCCTCTTCCTGCGCACAATGCTCACAAAGATGCATCTCGGTGCGCACCCCGTCGTTTATCTCGGTTAGATGAATGGTTGCTTCTTTTTTTTGACAAACCTGGCACTGCATAATAATTAACCCTTTTCGGATATTATACCAGAATTACGCCTCGATAACCATTAAATTTATAAGACCCTTCTGCGGGTCGATTAGGCATAAACTGTCGCATATATATCGGCATTCTGTATTTGAATAATCGGCAAAATTCGGAAAACCGCTGCAGGAACAACCGTCTACTTGCTGAATTTTGCCGAACAGCCTGGCTCCTCAACAACCTTGATACTACGCAGTTGCACGCCGCATGGCAGTTTCGGTTCGAGTTTATCGAAGATATATTTTGCTACGTTCTCTGCTGATGAGTTGTTCCGCCGGAAATAATCGATGCTGTCCAGCGGGATATTATCGAACTCAGCTGTCGCCTTATCGACCGCTGTCTTGAGCTGGCAAAAGTCCATAACAAATCCCGCATCATCAAGCTTGTCGCTGCTTAGGTTGGCGGTAACCACCCAGTCATGGTGGTGCAACGGCTCTTTTGAGCCGTCCGCCAGGGCCAGCTGATGTGATGCCCGGAAGTGTGTTTCGACGCTTATTGTAAACATATCTCGCGACCGGTCCTTTGCAATTCGTGCCCCCGCTCACAGGTCACGAGCGACTTTTTTAAGCCGTTTTTTCAATCGGTTATAAACATTTTCCGGAACGAGGTTTGACAGGTCTCCGCCCAATGAAGCTATCTCTCGGATTAATGTCGAACTTGTGAAGCCGTACTGCTCACCGGTCATGACAAATACGGTTTCAATGCCGGCTACTGCCCGATTTATCATCGCGAGTTGAAACTCGTACTGAACATCGGTAAGACTTCGCAGGCCGCGCAGGATAGCGCCGGCCTTTTTTTGGGCGGCATATTCAACTGTCAGCCCGCCAAAACTTTCTACTAATACACCGGGTATGTCGGATACCAGTTCAGCTATCATTTCCACACGCTCTTCGGGGGTAAAGAGAGGATTCTTTATGGGGCTTCGACCGACCGCAACGATGAGCTCGTCAAAGAGTTTTATGCCGCGCTTGATAACGTCCAGATGCCCGTTTGTAATCGGGTCGAATGAGCCGGGAAAAATTGCTCTTACAAACTTTTTAGTCATTGGCGTACCCTTCTTTTCTTTTAAGCAGCTATTATACTTTAATCACCAGATGGGTCAAATAGTTCGTCTCTCGTGATTTCAGGCCCCCTCTTCCATGGCGAGCGTAACAGGTATATCGAACCAGAAGGTTGAGCCGTGGCCAACTTCACTTTCCATCCCGACACTTCCGGCAAGCATAGCGGCCAATTCCTTGCTTATGGCAAGGCCCAGACCGGTGCCGGGCGTCTGGCGGGTTAGGGAGCCGTCAACCTGCCGGAATTTGTCGAATATCTTTTCCCTGTCCGCCTCGGCAATGCCGCCGCCGGTGTCGGAAACGGCAATCCGCACCGTCTGTGCGCCATGCATATTGGCTCGAATCTCAATCCTGCCCTTCTCGGGTGTGAACTTTACGGCGTTACTTAGAAAGTTGTACAGTATCTGCTGGACCTTGCCGGCGTCCGTCGAAAGAACAGGGATGTCTTCATCGACCACTAATTTGACCTTGATTTTCTTCTTTTTTGTAAGGGCCGAGAAGGAGCCCACCGCCGCCTTGCATAGCTGCGGTATCGAGGTCTTTTCTATGTGCAGCTCCATTTTGCCCGCCTCGGTTTTTGCAAGGTCCAGCAGGTCGTTAATCATATTCAGAAGATTTTTCCCGCCGGTGATAATGTTCTCAGCGTATCTTCGCCCTTTGTCTTTTTTCAGCAGCTCCGGTTTTTCACGCAGTATTTCTGCAAAACCCAGTATCGCGTTTAGTGGTGTTCTGAACTCGTGCGAGATATTGGCCAGAAATTCGCCCTTTATTTTGTTGGCCTTGAACAGCTCGATGTTCCGCTCGGAAAGCTCTACGACTTTTGCGTCCAACTGCTTGTTTGCCTGCCTTAGTTTCTCCTGCGCCGCCTGCAGCCCGTCCAGCATGTGGTCGAACGCATCGGCCAGTTTCTCGTATTCATCGCCTGTCTTTATTGCGCTTCTGATATCGAGATTTCCCTCTGCGACATTGTTTGCAATTGCCCGCAGCTGCCGTATCGGCCGAAGGATTACCCGCTGAGTTATCACATAAAAAGCTACGATTGCCCCCGTCCCCGCAATCAGACCTGCAATGAATACCCAGACCCTGTTTAACCAGACCGTTCTTGTGATTTCAGCAGCAGGCCTTTGAATTATCACCGCTCCTATCGGTTCGTTCAGGTTAAATGGCTTGGCTGAGCCTTGTGGATTATGGCAGCTTATGCAGTTCTCCGTCGCACGGAAAACTTTTATATAATTGCTGTGAAGGACGCCCTTATGTTTGGCCAGCAGAATATCGTCGTTTCTTTCCTTCTCGGCTTTCAGGGATTTAATCATCTCTTTCTGCTCGTCGGTCAGTGTTGTCAGTTGCTCTTCATTTTCTTTCGTGAATCGAATCCAGCGCATCTCAGGATTGTTCGCATCCAGCACAGCACCTCTGTTGCCTAATGCCGGCAGAGTTGCTTTGCTGGCATCTTTCTCCTGGAAGTGCCGCGCTAACAGCATCTCGGTCTTTGCCCGCCCGGCATCGAGAGCGGCGTTTTTTGTCAATTGCCCCATCCAGATATAGGGCAGAAGCAGTGCCAGTATAAGCACCAGGGCCACCGCCAGCCCGAATGCAACCCTGCACTTTCCCGCCAGCGAAAATGGCGACAGGTGCAAAATCTTCAAAATCGCATGATAAATTCGGTGTATATATTCCCACATAAGCTCAAAACTTGCCGCTGTTCATCCGGCCTCACATGCCGTTTATCACGTCAGTTTCGGACACAGCTATTGTTTTTGCTCTTCGGTCTTCTGCTCAGGCTTGTGCGAATGTTTTTGCGTTCGCAGGTTCAGCTCGTCTAATTGTTTCTGGTCAACTTCGCTCGGCGCTTCGGTCAGAAGACACTGGCCTCGCTGGGTCTTCGGAAATGCGATGACATCTCTTATGTTTTCCGTGCCGGTAAGTAGCATAATCATCCTGTCCAGACCGAACGCTATTCCTCCGTGAGGCGGAGCGCCGTATTCCAGGGCCCGCAGGAAAAAGCCGAACCGCTGCTGCGCCTGTTCCTTCGAGATTTTAAGTAGGCCAAAAACTTTTTGCTGAACCTCCGGGTTGTGGATACGAATACTCCCCCCCCCAATCTCATAGCCGTTGACGGCAATGTCGTACGCCTGCGAGCGGATATTGGCAGGGTCGCTGTCGAGCTTATACAATTCCTCAGGCACAGGGGCCGTGAACGGATGGTGCAGCGAATCATATCGCTTCTCGTCCTCGTTCCATTCGAACAGCGGAAAGTCCACTATCCAGACAAACTCGAATGCTTTTTCGTCATAAAGCTTCATGTCCCTTGCTATTTTGCACCGCAGCGGCGCCAGCGCCTTATTGGCCCCTTTCTCACTGTCGGCAACGAACAAAAGCAAATCCCCGTCTTTGGCACCGAAGCGTTCTATTATCTGCTGGAGTTGTTCTGCCGTGAAGAACTTCGCTATCTGGCTGGCCAGTGTCACCTTGCCGTTTTCTTTTTTGGCCTTGAACCACGCCAGGCCTTTTGCTCCATAGTCTGCGACAAACTCGGTCAGCGTCTTTTCGATATCGCTTCTCGAATATTTTTCGCCGCCGCCCGGAGCACAAACTCCCTTTACAATCCCGCCTTTTTCAATGACCGAGGTAAATACCTTGAATGTGCTTGCCTTTGCGATATCGGAAATATCGCCTAATTTCATATCGAATCGCAAATCCGGCCTGTCAGTGCCGTATTTGTCCATCGACTCTTTGTAGGTCATTCGTCGCATCGGCGCCTTGACATCCACGCCCAGAATCTGCTTCCATATTTTTGCTATCAGGTTTTCGTGAACGCCGATGACGTCGTTGCTGTCAACAAAACTCATCTCAACGTCGATTTGCGTAAACTCCGCCTGCCGGTCGGCCCGCGGGTCTTCGTCACGGAAGCACCGCACTATCTGGAAGTATTTGTCAACGCCGCCTACCATTAGAATTTGTTTAAACAATTGCGGCGACTGCGGCAGTGCATAAAAACAGTTTGGCAGCAGTCTGCTGGGCACCAGGAAATCCCTTGCTCCTTCCGGCGTGCTCTTGGCCAGCATCGGCGTCTCAATCTCAAGGAAACCCAGCCGGTCGAAATAATCTCGCGATATTTTGGTTACCCGATGACGTACGCCCAGCGTCTTTTGCATTTCCGGCCTGCGAAGGTCAATATACCGCTTGGCCAGCCGGACCTCCTCGCTGGTCTTTATCCCGTCCTCGATTTCGAAAGGCGGTGTCTTCGATGTGTTGAGGATTTCTACCTCCTGCACAGCCACTTCAATTTGACCGGTAGGCAGCTTCGGATTTTCCAATCCTTCGCCGCGTGGCTGAACTGCGCCTTTGGCTGCTATTACCCATTCGCACCGGGCCGCCCTCGCCTGCTTGTGGGCCTCAGGCTGTGTTTCTGGATTAAAAACCAGTTGGGTCAGGCCCCCTTTATCGCGAAGGTCAATGAATACTAAATTGCCATGGTCTCGGTAGGAATGTACCCAGCCGGCTAATGTTACCTTTTTGCCGGCATCTTCCAGCCGAAGTTGCCCGCAGGTATGAGTTCTTTTGAGCATCGTAATATCTTTCTAAAAAAAACGACCAAACTGCCTCCTTGCGTTAATACGGAATAGTTGAGATAGTCTATCTCCACAGGCTGAGTTAGTCAATACTTGTCCGCCTCAGGTGGACTTGTCCGCCGTAGCTCCTGCAGAACGGCTCTTAAGAGTTGATTTCTGCGCAGTGACCATATGTTTCTCTGCAAAGTAGTTTCGCGGAGACATGGCGTAAATGCCGGTCTTGCGAAATTCAATCTGCGTATTTTACGGAGCAGCCGTACGGCTCTGTGCTCGGCGTGCTTACTTCTTTACCCGCTGTCAGCTCTGCCAGGGCATTGTCAACATAGTTAATTACGCCCTCTTTCTTTTTGCCCAGTGGTGAATTGTCAATTGCGTCGTTGTAGGCGATGTTGCCTTTGACATCTATGATAAACATATGCGGTGTTGTTTTAGCGCCGTATGCATGGCCGACCTTGCCTGACCTGTCGTCGAGTATCGGGTAGCTAAGCTTGTGCTGCTCTGCGAAGTCTTTGTTCCCTTCTGTAGTTGAATGCCCGGTGCTGTTTATCGCCAGCCAGACAACATTCTTGTCCTTGTACTTGTTGGGAAGCTCTATCAGCGTATTTGCCTTCTCGTAATGGTATTTAACAAACGGACATTCGTAGTTGAACCATTCCAGCACCACAATCTTGCCCTTATAGTCGGCCAGACTTATTGTTTTGCCGTCGTAGTTGGCCAGTGTAAACTCCGGTGCTTTTTTGCCGGCTCCGGCTTCCGCCGCCGGTACGGTGTTTCCAAAAATGCTCAGCACAGCCAGCATTGCCAGAATTGTAAAAATCATATTTTTCATCGTTCTGCCCTTTCATTAAAGTATTCCAGCTTATCTGTTCTCTGATAATATAATACCCGCCCAAACGGCTTTCTGTGCGATTATGTGTGATTTCCGCCGAAAATTAAAGCAAAATCCGGGGAGTTACCGGCAGGCACTGTTTTAATAAATTTTTTCTCAAACCGAACTTTTTATTTGCATAGGGCGTACTAATTTTGGTATAAGATAGTTTAAGTACCATGGGCTGGGGTTTTAACTCCTCTTTTCCTCCCTCCGACCTCAGCCCATTTTTTTTATAATTCAACCAGCCCTCCCCAAAGCAGCCGCTGGCAAGTCCAAAGATACTGTCGGCGAATATATACCGGCATCAATTTCACCTTTATTGCTGAGTTGTAAGTGTCTTTATATAAATAGGTTAGCAAAATCACACGCAGGATGCAGGCTAAAAGTGTGCCAAATAATTGAATATTGAGCCAAATTATCGCTTTACTTTTAATGGTGGAGGGTATAAAATATAATCACTTATAGGAGTTCCTTTCTGCGGATATTACTTTTGCCGGATACGGACGTTTTTTTGGCAAAATAATATAGATTTGTAGAATTTTCGGTGTAATTTTTTATTGTAGCATTTAACAGGGCTGAGAAATATCGCTTTTTCCTCTCCCTCCGCATCTCAGCCCTGTTTTTATGCGCACAGCTTACCGCCCTTATCGGCTTTATCCCGCAGAAATTTATTTTTTTAAGCCTAATGAAAAAAGACCTGCTCCTAAGTAGGATTTAATAGGCTTCTTCCTCGCAGGATTTCACCTTTCAATACCGCCTGCTTGTGGTTTTGCCGGTGTGTTTATAATTGATAAAAAAGTATCGCAGGGCGTCTATCGGGTGGTCGTACACGCCGTCCTTGAGCGGAAGCTCGCCTGCCCTGCTGCCTTCCGGGTATCGATAACACTGCATCGCCTCTATCAGCCGTTGACACCTCGGCGAAATCACCAGTCTGCTTTTGCCGTCGCCGGCCCTCAGGCTCCGGCGTATCAGTTCAATCCCATCGAGGATTCCGCTTCGCCGAAAGCGCGTAGTTATCCCCAGCGTTCGCAGCTCCCGAACTACACTTGTGCCGGTAACATCGTTTACGCTTTTACCTGCCGGGTCGCAGAAGGTCGCAGCCACGCAGCCCTCTCCTGCAGGTGTTCGCCTTTTTATTTCTTCAGCGTGCACATCTATCGTCGCCCTGCTGCGAACATACTCGTCTATCACCCGCACAACATCGTTCTCATCAACCTGAATCCACAGACACAAAAAAGGATTCACAAAACCAAAATCAAGCGTCCGGTACAATGGCAGATTAGGGTCATAATCAACCTGCCGGATGTGTTCCGCTGGCTCGAACTCATCAAAAACCACATTTTCTCTGCTGGGTCTCTCGCAGAGCATTTCCGCCTCCCAGCCGGCCCTGCTGGCACGGCGCATCGCAGTTATACAGTCGTCAATCTTCAAATAACCATCGCCCCCCTTGGCTTTACCCTGACAGTCACTCCATAACTGACACTGCGAGCAGTTCCGCTCGGTGCACCGTTCTATCACCTCCCACAAACACCATTTAAAAACCGGCGTACAAAACTCCTCTGCCGAGTGGACTATTCTTTGCATCAGGCCGTAAGGCCGATACATCGTGCTTATCATCTCCATCGCCGCCAGCAGACCTGCTGTGCTTTGCGTGGTAAATTTTGCCGCCGCAAAGACCTCTTCATCGAAAAGCTCCACCTCATCGCAGCGAAGTTTCTGAATATGCTGCCCACGCACGCTCATCGGCGATTGCGTCAGCACCTCGACGGCCGAACCGTTGGCAAACCGGCATTTACTCTTGCGGATAGCCCCTGCTAAAAATTCTTCAAAACCATTTCGCAGAAAGCCGGTTAAATATTCGTACATCCTGCCCGCCTGCTCGCCGGAGCCGCTTAGGATTCGCGCCTGGCACCTCGGCTTGAAAACGCAGTCCAGCAAGGTAGCGATTGCAGCCAGTTCTGTTTTGCCGCTGCTGCGGTTGGCCCAGACTATTGCATCGGCATTTCCTGCCCTTTCCGCTGCAAAATCAGCGGAGAAGCTGTGCCACAGATAATCCATCGGGCTGTTATGTCCCGGGCAGATTCTTTTATCAGGAATATCGATGCCCAGAAAAATCTTAACGTAGTTTTTAAGGTCTTCCCTTGTCACCGGCCGCCTTCGCCGCAGTGCAGAGCAAACCTCTGCTGCCTTTTCTATTGTTTCAAAATTTTCCGATTTAACTAATGCTGATTGTGTCATTAACCTTGCTCCTTGACTGACTTACAACCGTGGGGACAGGATGCAAAAAAAATATCAAATTTTTTTGCCTCTCATAATAATTGGAGTATATTCTAAATAGGAAGCTTTCGAAAATGAATCTGACTTCGTGAGGTTGATGTTAGGTGTTAAATATAAAAGAGCGTTATCGTAAAAGGGAGACAGACCAGACAACTTATAAATAAAAAGAGGCCTGTGTCTCCCTTTTTGCGCGGACTCTCAAAATTTTTTGTTTGTACCTCACTTCAAGTTTTTTTCCTCCGCCATCACCGCTAATAATCTGCTGGCCGTCGCATCCGAAAGTGTTCGACCCGCTTGTCACCGTCCTTTTCTTCCCTCTCGGCCTCAGTTGCGACCCTTGGCTGATTGATAATATCCAACACGCCTTCCGTGCCGTTTCCCCCTTCTTCGATGCGGTCAGCTCCACTAACTTCGCCGCCGCAAGACAACAGTACTTCGCCAGCAAAAGCTCGCTTCGCCGCCTGGCTCGGGTTACATATCGGCTGAACTGTTTCGCGAATGGCTTTTCCGTCAGCCACTTGTCGTATGTGCTCTGCCGCACCCTGTGCTTAGCCAGCACCCCTTGCTCATCCAGGTCACTGTCAAATAAATCTTCCAGCACCGCTGTTTGTCTGTCACTCAGTTGTTTTCGTTTTGCCATAATCTCTTGTGTCCTCGAATTAAGTCTTGTTGATAAATTCCCCTGCTATGTGGGCCAGGGCCGCCGCCCGCCTTAAAGCCTTCGTCTTTTCGCTTCGCAGCTTCTGGGCCGATGACAGCGCACCCTCTATCACTTCCTGCTGACTGTCATTTACAAAAAACACCATTGGATTTGAAAAACACTTTGCGTCCATTTCTGCCGGCCTGCTCGGCATCTTCAGATTCGTAAGCCGCCCAATCTGCTTCGCTGTTTGTGGCAGAAGTTTTGCAAGCTCCCCCGTCCCCATCCTTTTGTTCAGGCGATTCAGCAAACTTAACTTCTTGCCGAGTTCGTCTGTCCCGCAGAGATGGTTAAGAGTGGCCAGCAAAATGTCCGTCTGCTCGTCGTCGATGTCCCATACTACGCAGTCAGCCGCTTTGTAGCCCAGCTTTGCTAAAGCCCGCCATCGGTGATGGCCGTTGATTATTTGAAAACAGTCTCCTCCTTGCGGATGTGGCCGAACTACTATCGGCTCATACCTGCCCGTCCGCTCTATGTTACGAACCAGCTTGCTAAAATTGACTTTGCTCTGCTGGTTCGGATTGTCCGGATGTGCAACAAGTTTCTCTATCTCTATTGTTTGAACCGTATTTGTCATATTTTTGCCTCTTCCTGTCCCCTGTCCGCTAAACGCTGTTCGCTATCTTTATCAGCCCTTGGATTTTCTTTAAGGTTTTGCGAACGCCGTAGTAGGTCCAGTCGCGTTTCTTCGCAATCTTTTTCATCGATAGCCCCTCCAGAAGATAATCCTTTGCAATATCAAGTTCACCCCTGTCGAACTTGTCGCGGTTTCGCAGGCACGTTATATATTCGCCGTTCACAAGCCGCTCTGTCACCTTGTGTATTCTTCGCGCGATTCTTGCCTCGTTGACGCCGGCTGTAACATACAAGCTAAATGGGATAAATGGCTGTTGGGCGGGAATACCTGGTAAAAGATGGCATATCGTGGGATTGGGGGCTACAAAGGCGGTTTTTCGGGGGAAGCGGAAGGAAGAAATTGAGCGGGGGCTAAATGGGACAAATCACAAAAACGGCCAAAAAATACCGAAAGATGGGACAAACAAAACCGGCGAAGGGGAAAAAGTTAAACCGTTTTAAACTATCTTAAAACAGGCCTTATACCACATTTTAAGAAAAACACAGTTTTTGGGGTGGGGACATCAACGAAAAACCAATTTAACATAAGTATTGTATGGCCAAAGGGATAAGTGGTGTTTGGGGTGGGGACAAGAACGGCAATAGCGGTAACAATAGAAATTTAAACTACCACGAAATAGCCTATAACAGCATTTTAAGGCAGATTTGAAAATTGTAATTTTATCAAAAAAACTACGTAATAATCGTAACAATTGATGTTTGAAAATCATCTAACTTTTCCTTGAAACGGCGTTTTTGAGCTAAAAATAAGGGTGGCGTTTTTTAGGTTTTTAGTGGCGTAGGACTTTTGGGAAAAAAGTCAAGAGCTATTTTTGAGCTAAAAATAAGGGTGGCGAAAAAATCTGCAAAAATTCTCAAATTTTGTGAAATTTTTTTGTTATTAATTTTCCTTATCCTTTATAGCGATTCCCCCAGCGGAGCAAGCACCTCATTTAGCACCTGCCGAACCGTTTGACAATATAGTCTTAAGTTTTCAAGTTCGCCCCGAATTTCGTCACAACGCAGGCCCGACCCGCCGCCAAAACTTCCCTTAAGCTGCAATTCTGCCCTCTCGGCCTCTAAATCTTGCATTTCCTTTGCTTTTTGTTGTAGGTGGGCCTCTGCAAAAGGTTTAAGGCGTTTAACAGCAAGCGAGGATTCGCCGGTTATCAACCAGTGAAGGTCCACGTTAAGCACGCTGGCAAGCTTAGATAAAATCGCTATAGATGGTGAGCTAACATCCGCCTCAAATCTGTAAACAGCCGTATTGCCCTTAAACCCAAGCTTTTCTCCCAATTGTTCCTGTGTCAACCCAGCCTTATTACGCGTATCTCGCAAACGCAACGCAAAATTTTCTTCAAAATTGTTCATTTTGTTCTTTACAGAACGCCGAAATAGAATAATATGAAGTCTACAATGACACCAATACCCGTAAAATGCGTAAAATCGGTTCGAGTTACTCACAAAAAAGCTGTCGCTTTAATAAACGACAAGGCAGCTCGCGATTATAGGTCCGCAGGCAGCACGGCGGCTTTAGTTATCATCGAGCATTTAGGCGGCTCAAATGATACCAGCAACGCTAGTGCAGAGCAAGAGAAAAACGAGGTCGGCAAATGACGGAAAATTACTGGCTTAACTTAGAAACGACGGCAAAACGACTCGGCGTTACACGAAGGCCGAACTGCCACTAACGCCGCGACCCAGACTATCATCGAGGCTTTGGACGGTAAAGATTTTACCAAAAATACTGACACAAATCAAGCGGGAACCGGAGGCAAAAATGACGAAGCGAAAATCACAAACGAAATCAACCGAGGAAGATTCAATCCTTGTGAAGCTGGAGAAATTCTTAAAATCACAAAAGATTAAACAGGCAGAATTCGCGAGAAGGATTGGGGTTAGTCCGGCGACGATATGTCTTTTTTTACAGGACAAGTACCCAGGTGATAACGGCAAATTGACCAAAGAAGTGACTGCTGAGATAGATACCGCTCGCGACCTTCCGAAACGTTACAAAAGATATATAACGGTTCACCTGGGCGAGGAGTGTGTTGAATATAACAGTATAATTGAAGAGATTCGGGAGAATGAAATACACCCAAGCCGGAATGAAAACCCTAAAGAGAGGATAGCGTTTTTACAAAAGTTTGCCGACGAGAAGCTTGATTATATCGGGCAGGTAGTAGCAGACTTGAAAAAGTTAAAATGATAGCGAAAATACAGACATTTTTTTCAGCAAAAAGACCCTTGACGGAGAAGCTCTGTCGGGGTAAAAATAGCAACGTGAAAACCATAGACAGCGTGAAAAGCCATAAAACATTTTGCGCTTTTAAAGACCTCGGATTGGCCCCCCGCAAGGTTGGCCAGGTACTATGGTGCCTCACAAGTCCGGGGTTTTTTTGTGCGCGAAGACAGTTAGGAGAAATATAATGCAAAACGTAGAAACTAAAACCAAAAGCGGAGAAGAATTGCTATTAGGGGCCGCTCAATCAATGCGGTCTATGGCGGAAGAGCTGCATACGAACACGGCGGAGCCGCGAGAACTAAAAAAGCCAACAGCAGCGGAAAAAAAGAAATACCAAGAAGCTATAACTAATTTGGTCGAGGCATTCACCCAGGAATATGCAGCTTACAGTCCGCCCTATCAACAAATGTTATATTGGTTTTTGTTTGCCAGGGCCGAAGGAAGAACGCCGCCTGCAAAAATCGCGGAGCAGTTAAAAACTACTGACAAGGAAAATCTCGAATATTGTGTGAGTAAATTTGATGCTCTTTTAGGTAACGAACCTGCAATTGCCCAGGAAATCATATTGGCAAGATTGCTCAAAGCTTTAGAGCCGGAAATTGCGAAATACGAAAAAGAGATTGCCCGTAACGAGGCTTTTGACAAAATTTTTGATGCGCTTTCGGAATGTACAACAG
>JBAPXT010000347.1:0-4171 GCA_049284355.1 Sedimentisphaerales bacterium | reverse complement strand
GGACAGTTGGCGTTGTGGCATATTGTCTTTATTCCGAGAGAGTTTAAAACCGTCTCGGTGGAAGTATATTTATCACCTGTCGGCAACGGTCTTTTCAGCCAGGGCGGCAGTTTTCCAATTTTGGATTTAAAATGCTGCACAAGAAGCCGGGACAAATGGTTTTTTATCTCTTGCATCGGGTATTTTTTCCCGGTCTCACTGAAAAATGAGGTGATTTTGACATTTTCAAGACCGCAGGGAACGATATAATCGAAGATACCAAGGTCGTTTTGAATATTTATTGCCATACCGTGATAGGTTACAGATTTTGAGACGCGCACACCGATGGAAGCGATTTTTCTGTCGTTTACCCATAAGCCGGGAAAGCCCTTTCGTCTTTGGGTTTTGACATCCAGTTGTTCCAACAGCTCAATACCAATCGCTTCAAGTTTTCGTATATATTCACTGATGCCGAGACCTAAATAAGGCAAATATAGAATCGGATAAAAAACTAATTGGCCGGGATTGTGGGCAGTCGTGCCGCCACCTCTTCGGACATCAACGATATCTATACCTTGTTCTTTCAGACTTTCACGGTCCGTGCGAAGCTTATTGGCGCTTTGCCTGGCGCCGAGAGTAATGACAGTGGGGTGTTCGGTAATTAGAACGGTATTTGGTATTTTGCCCTGCTGCCTTTCTTTGCATAGTTGGAGCTGTTGCTGCAGCACGTTTCTGTAGTCGGCAAGGCCGCAGTCGATAATGTGTAACGATGAATTTTTAGTTTTTTCAGCTATTGTCAACACTATAATAATATAACAGAAAAATGCAGGAAGCGGAACTTACGAATATAAATGCGGACTGTAATTATTTCGCGATAGTGGTGTGAGCGGCGTGGAACATTCTAACGCCGCCGCGGTCGAGCTGGAGAATCAGGCCTTTTTCGGGGTCAACGCCGATGCAGTTGCCGGTGAATTTCCTGCCGTTGTAAATGACCGTTATTCTTTGGTTCAGCAGGGTGTTTAGTTTGCGCCATCGGTCGATTATTTTTTTGCTTGTATCCTCTGCCACTTCAAGCCAATGGTCTAACGAGGAAAGTAATCTTTTCGCCAGTGAGATGCGGTCGCATATCGAGCGGCTTTCGATGTCGATGCTTGTTGCGGTTGTTTGCAGTTCGTGCGGGAAGGAGTTTTTATTTTGGTGGCAGTTTATTCCTATGCCGATGATATAAGCGGTGCTGCCATTAACCGTTTTTGACTCGACCATAATGCCCGCCACCTTTTTGCCGTTTAGGATTATATCGTTTGGCCATTTGATTTTTGCGTGACTATGAGCGATTTTGCCGACGGCCTCTGCGACGGCCACGGGGCAGGCGAGCGAAAGCAGCTCAGGATTGCACTTGCAGGAGGTTAAAAGAATCGAACAAAGAATACTGTCAGAGCAGCCGCTGAGCCATTTGGCGCCTGCTCTGCCGCGGCCGGAGGTTTGCTCTTCGGCGAAGATTGCCAGACCATCGTTTTCTTTGTTTTTTGCGTATTCGGCGGCGATGTCATTTGTGCTCGATGTGTGATTATAGACGAGGATTTTTCTGCCGATACGTTTAGTATTTACTTTTATTTTGTCAGGGTCGATATGTTCGCTCTTTGGGCAGGCCATAGGTCAACTGTCGACTGCAATGTCAACGGCTCTCGCTGAGTGAGTGATTTCGCCTACGGCGATTCTATCGATGCCGCACTGAGCAATGGCTGAGACGTTGCTCAGCGATATATTTCCAGAGGCCTCGAGTAACGGCCTTTTGCCTTTGCGGCACATTTTATTTCGCATATCGATGGCGTGCTTTAGTTGCCATTGGCCCATATTATCGAGTAGCACGATGTCGACGCCCGGAATCTTTAAGACGTAATTGAGTTGGTCATCGACGTGGTCGACCTCTACGGCGATGAATTTGGCGCCCTTTATTTTTCTGGCTCGTTCGATTGCTTTTTTCAGTTTCGGGTAAAAGTTTCTGCCGAGCTGTGCCAGATGGTTATCTTTAATCAGCACGGCGTCGTATAATCCCAGCCGGTGATTGTATCCGCCGCCGCAGCGGACAGCGTACTTTTCGAGGGTTCGCCAGCCTGGCATTGTTTTTCGAGTGTCGTAAATTTTCGCCTTTGTTCCTTCAACTGCACGGACAAATTTGCGTGTTGTCGTGGCTATCCCGCTGAGCCGCTGCAGAAAATTGAGCATAACCCGCTCGGCGCTTAACATAGGGCGCAAAGGACCTTCAATAGTGGCGATTTTGCATCCGACATAAGCTACCTGGCCATCCTTTACATGAACCTTTAACTTGAGTCTTTTGTCGTAAGAAGCGAGGATTTCCCTGGCGATACCCATTCCGCATACCACTATTTCCTCGCGAGATATGATATTCGTTTTGGCAATAACATCGTCCTTAAGAAGAAGTTGACTGGTTATATCGCCGCTGCCGAGGTCTTCTTCGATTGCTATTTTGATTAGCTGGCGTGCTTCTGTGATGTTCAGTTGTTTCATTTGAGTTTTTTCCTTTGCTTTTTCGTGGCCAGAAAGCTTTTTTTCTTTTTCCTTGAATCAATGAGAACAAATTCTGGCAGCTCTTTCAGTTCTCGCAGCTGGTCCCGCAGGAAAGCCGCCCGCTCGAAATCCAGAGCTTCGGCTGCTTCAAGCATTTCTTTTTCAATCTGGCCGGCCAATTCGACCTTGTCATATTCAAGGTCTCCAAACCGGACTGCCTCGCGAGCGGTTTTTCTCGCCTTTATCTGCTCGGTTAGACTACTGCGAATTTCCTTTTTTATCGTTTCAGGCGTAATATTATGCTCTTTGTTGAATTTTAGTTGAATTTTACGGCGTCTGTTCGTTTCGTCAATAGCTTTTTGCATCGATTTGGTAACCGTATCGGCGTATAGAAAGACAGTGGCGTTGATATTTCGTGCGGTTCTGCCGATTGTTTGTATCAGTGAAATATGACTGCGCAGAAAGCCTTCTTTGTCTGCATCGAGGATTGCGACGGCTGAAACCTCCGGCAAATCAAGACCTTCCCGCAGCAGATTTATGCCTACCAGCACGTCAAATTCGCCGTTGCGCAGG
This sequence comes from Sedimentisphaerales bacterium, assembly GCA_049284355.1. Classification (GTDB taxonomy): domain Bacteria; phylum Planctomycetota; class Phycisphaerae; order Sedimentisphaerales; family Anaerobacaceae; genus CAIYOL01. The sequence continues at coordinate 1,090 of JBAPXT010000347.1, read as the reverse complement.
TCTCGTAGTATCTCGATTCTTTCGAGCGTATCAATTTCGCTGTGCAGATAGCGGCATCGAAAACCTTTCTTTGTAATAAAGCCCGCTAGGTCTTCGGCCATTCTTTTTGTTAAGGTTGTAACGAGCATTCGCTCTTTGGCTTTGACCCGTTTTTCGATTTCACCAAGCAGGTGCGGAACTTGAGTGCCGGCCGGATAAACGAAGATTTGCGGGTCCACCAGTCCGGTAGGTCTTATGATTTGCTCGACAACCTCGTTGTTGCATTTTTCCAGTTCGAACTCACCCGGCGTGGCGGAGACAAAAACGACCCTGGCCCAGTTTTCCTGAAACTCTTCGAATCGCAAGGGCCTGTTATCCAGTGCGCTGGGCAGTCTGAAGCCGTGTTCGACTAGGACTTCTTTTCTGCTCCTGTCGCCGGCCCACATTGCCCGCAATTGCGGCAGGGTAACGTGCGATTCATCTATGAATAATAAAAAGTCTTTCGGGAAGTAGTCAATCAGCGTGTAAGGTCTTGCTCCGGGCGGCAGGCCTGCTAAGTGCCTCGCGTAATTTTCAATACCGCTGCAGTAGCCGACCTCCTGCATCATTTCAATGTCATACATCGTTCGGGCCTGCAGCCGCTGGGCTTCGAGGAGTTTGCCTTGCTGGTGGAATTGCTGCAGTCGTTCTTTCAGTTCGGTCTTTATGCCCTCTATTGCAGAGCCGAGCCTGTCGGCGGGCATAATATAGTGCTCAGCCGGGTAGATAAAGACCTGTTCTTCAACGGCAAGGGTTTCGGCGGATGTGGGGTTTATATGGCTGATTTTTTCGACGCAGTCGCCGAAAAATTCGAAGCGGACTGCAAAAGTTTCGTAAGAAGGATATAGCTCGACCACATCGCCGCGAACGCGAAAAGTTCCCCTTGCAAAGTCGAAATCGTTTCTGGTGTACTGCAGGTCTGCAAATCTCCCAAGCAGGTCGTTTCTATTAATGTAATCGCCCGTTCGGACAGATATTACCGAAGCTTTATAATCTTCCGGCGAGCCGAGACCGAAAATACAGGAGACGGATGCGACGATGATACAGTCGCTTCTTGTTGACAGGCTGGTAG
>JBAPXT010000346.1:0-9692 GCA_049284355.1 Sedimentisphaerales bacterium | reverse complement strand
CAGTTGCACTGGAGCCACCCTCGTTGTTAAACCTTCAGGTAACCAATCCGCCCGGGGCGGAGGAGTTATGGTTTTCCTGTAATCTACATTTTTTAGTGGGTATGAGCGCTGGCATCAACCCTACCGTTAACCAAGGTATTGGGGTAGTTCGCGTCGGTGACAGGACAATGGGGTGCACCACTCGGGAAGAAAGCGGTGCTGTTGGTTACGGTCTGCAGGTTAGCAGGATAAACGCCGTTGTTATCCGCTGCGTACAGCTCTATCTGAGTGTCTATTATGTCAATGTTGGTGTGGCAGGCGTTTTTCTTGGCGTTAGCAGCGCTTGCAGCTATCTTCGGAATCGCAATCGCAGCGAGCGCTCCGAGGATAATGACTACAACCAGCAACTCAATTAAAGTAATACCTTTTCTATTTCCGCAATACATTTTAAACTCCTTTTCCCAAAATAATCTTTTTTCCCCCTACAATCGATGCAAGACATCGGCACAAAATACCACACACTTTATGAAAAACGGCGAAAAATTATCAAGGCAACTATTTCAGATGGCTCGTATAATCAAACATTGGCAGATATGCGCTTATAATGTGAATGCTTTCTTTTGTCCGGCCACAGGCAGCTCCTACAAATATATCGAGGATGGCCGCAGTTGCACTGGAGCCACCCTCGTTGTTAAACCTTCAGGTAACCAATCCGCCCGGGGCGGAGGAGTTATGGTTTTCCTGTAATCTACATTATCCTTAGTGGGAATGGGCGCTGGCGTCAACCCTATTGTTAACCAAGGCAGTGGGGTAGTTCACACCGGTGACAGGACACTTGGGTGCACCATCCGGGAAGAAATTCTTGCTATCGGTTACGGCCAGCAGGTTGGCAGGATAAGTGCCGTTGTTATCCGCTGCGTACAGCTCTATCTGAGTGTTTATTACAGCAAGGTTGGTGCGACAGGAGTTTTTCTTGGCGGTAGCAGCGCTATTAGCTATCTTCGGAATCGCAATCGCAGCGAGCGCTCCGAGGATAATGACTACAACCAGCAACTCAATTAAAGTAATACCTTTTCTATTTCCGCAATACATATTCAACTCCTTTCCAAAATAATTTCTTTTCTCACCACATTCGATGCAAGACATCGGCACAAAATATCACACACTTTATGAAAAACGGAAAAAAATTATCAAGGCAACTATTTCAGATGGCTCATATAATCAAACATTGGCAGATATGCGCTTATAAGGATAAGTCCCACAATAGCTCCCATAATAATTATCAAAGCCGGTTCCAATTTCACAAGCAAAGCGTTTATTGTCCTGTCAATATCTCTATCAAGAAAATCAACACCTTTATTCAGCATTTCAGGTAACATACCCACCTCCTCTCCCGAAGCAGCCAACTGTGTGATTATCGGAGGAAAAATATCGTGCTCTTTGAGGGATTTTGCAACAGGATTTCCCGTTTCAACCGCTTTCTGTAATTCTTTAGCAATTTCGGTCACTTTGTGATTGTGAGCAACAAGACTTGCCACCTCCAGCGCCTGAACCAGCGGAACTCCCACAGAAATCAACATTGCAAGGGTCTGTATAAAACGCGAAACGACAAGCATACGATTAAGTTTAGCAAAAACAGGCATATTTAACTTGAAAGTATCCCACCTTGCCCTAATATGCAGGTTCCCTGACAGCTTTCGCAAGGCTATTGCTGCTGCGGCTGCCACAATAAGTATTACCCACCACCAATCTCTGACTATAGTGCTCAGGTTTATAAGCACCTGGGTAGGACCAGGCAAAGGCACATTCATCTGTTTGTACAGCTTCGAAAAAACAGGAATAACAAAAACCAAAAGGAAACTAATAACCACAAAGCACATGGTGCTCACCACAAGCGGATAGGCAAAGGCGGATTTAACTTTTCGTTTCAGAATTAGCTGCTTTTCCAAACAAGCAGCACTCATTTCGAGCGTTGTTGCCAACTTACCGCCGGTCTCGCCGGCCTCAATCATTCCCAGAAAAAAATCTGAGAATACGTTTCTGTATTTTCCAAACGCCTTTGCCAAGCTTGAACCGGTCTCCACGCTTTGCCTGATATCAGCAATTATCTGCTTAAAGGCCTGATTTTTAATCTGTTCCTCCAACGCCTCCAAACACCTCAGGATTGACAGCCCTGCCGAATACATCCCAGCAAACTCATAGGCAAAAGCTGTCACTTCCATCTGCTTTACTTTTCTGTATTTTCCCGCTGTTTTTTTTCGGCGTGCCTTTACAAGAGCATATCCCATCTTGGTCAGTTCTTCGCGCAACACAGCAACATTCTCAACACCATCGTAAGTAGCTGAGAACCTGCTCCCAGTTTCATCCTTTGCCGTATATTCGTAGACTGCCATTATTCTGTCCTCACATCGACCACTCGCATCATCTCATCGAGCGATGTTACGCCGTTAAGAACCTCATCAATTACATTGTTACGAAGCGTTTTCATGCCTTCTTCGATTGCCTGCTGCTTAATCACATCATCGCTACCTGCATCAATGACCATTTTTCTTATTTTTGGAGAGGCGCACAATATTTCGTAAACGGCTTTCCGTCCATGATAACCGGTGTGATAGCAATTGTTGCATCCCGTCGCCCGGTAAAGCTCAATCTTCTTATTCTGAGAAGATTTGCCAAACAAACACTTAAGTTCATCTTCAGACGGCTCATAAGCCTGTTTGCACTTAGGACAGAGCGTCCTTATAAGTCTTTGGGCCACCGCCCCTAAAAGGGCCGAAGCAATAAGAAAGCGGGGAGTCTTTAAGTCAACCAAACGCGATATCGCACCTGCTGCATCGTTGGTATGAAGTGTGCTCAGGACGAGGTGCCCCGTCTGGGCGGCACTGACAGCTATCTCTGCGGTTTCAGAGTCACGAATCTCACCAACCAAAATGATATCCGGGTCCTGCCGCACTATGCTCCGCAATGCCGACGCAAACGTCACTCCAGCAATCGGTTTGACTTGCAACTGCGTAATGCCGCTAAGACAGTACTCAATAGGGTCCTCAACAGTAACAATGTTTTTCTCCGGAGTGTTCAGTAATTGCAGAACCGAATATAGGGTGGTCGTCTTGCCACAACCGGTCGGGCCTGTCAGAAGTAACATACCATAGGGATTGGCAACCAGTCTTCGAAACTTCTGATTATCATCGGGCGAAGAGACAATAGTATCAAGCGACCACTTATCGACGTTCTTGTCGAGAATTCTGATAACTATTTTTTCCCCCCCTACCGCCGGCAAGGACGAAACCCTCAGGTCGTACTCTATGCCATTATGCCATACAATCATATGACCGTCTTGCGGAACCCTTCGCTCAGAAATGTCCATATCTGCCAGAATCTTAATGTGCGATACTACCTCTATGTGTGCCGACGACGGCACACTTATTGCATCGCGCAGGAATCCATCGACGCGGTAGCGAACCCTCATATCCGGCTGGTGCGGCTCAATGTGTATATCGCTTGCCCGAGCATCAATGGCACTGTTTATTATGGAAGAAACCAGCTTCGTAATAGGAGCATCAGCAACCCTTGCTGATTTCTGCTCGGCCTCATCCTGCCTGGCGCTACTATCGGCATCATCTTTCAGCCTCATAGAGGCTATAGCCTGCCTTGTTACATTTTTTACGCTGAAATGATAATGTATCGCCTGTCTTATAGCACTGGGGGTGGCGGCAACGGGAACAACCTGGTATCCGGTTCTCATCTCAATCTGGTCGCGGACAGACAGATTCAAAGGCTCACTCATTGCCACCACCAGCTTGTCATTCTCCTTCTTCACGGGGATAATATTGTGCCGGTTCACCATATCATATGTCACCATATGAGCGGCCATTGGGTCCACCATCTCCGGTGAAAGGTTTACGAACTCTATCTTATTACCGGCGGCAATTATCCTGGTAAGCTGGTCTTCATCCACCAAGCTGTTTTTCTTGAGAATACTGATCAGGCTTTGGCCGCTGGCTTGCTGCTGCTCAAGAACCTTTTGCAGGGTTTCTTCGTCAAGAATATGCTCTTCCAGAATATATGAAATCGTACGGTCGTGCTTTTTTTGCATAGTTACTCAGGTCTCCGTTTTACGACTTATCGCAAAATGAGGTCCCTCTCACTTATCCAATATACACGTTATACTAACCCACAATCACAATCGACATTACCCTGTGCAGACTTAATTAAGAAAGCGGTAACATGCTAGAGTTGACAGGCCTACAGGCGAAATCAAAGACCTATAACAAAAACAGACAAGAACTTTATCCGCATAAAAAATGACAAAATGCAGCATAGGTGGTAACACCATCTTGTTCTGAGAAATCTAAACTCGTCAGATTGAGAACCTCTCCCGGCTTTTCTTTACTAATTTTTGCCACAACCGCTTAATTAAAGGAGCTTCAATCCTCCTGCCATTTTCAGATGTTATCCTTATTTTCCGCTAATATTACCACGCTTTCAGGTCGATAAAAATTTGCAAAATGACTCTGCAATGAAAAAACCCTAAGAAGTTTATATAAGGAATTTTAAGAAGAAAGCACAAATGTTTGAACCATCCAAGTCAGAAAAGGAACTCATCCAAGCCAAGATACTTGTCGTTGATGACGAGGCTGATTTGGTCAGCACCGTCCAATACCGCCTCAAATGGTACCGTTATGAGGTTATCACCGCCAGCAATGGAAAAGAAGGGTTGGAAAAAGCAATAAATGAAAAACCAGACCTCATACTGTTAGATATCAGCATGCCGGTTATGAACGGCCAAGAGATGCTCGAGCATCTGAGAAAGCATCCAGACTTAAAAGACACACCCGTAATAATGTTCACAGCACTATGCGAGGCAAAGGATATAGCTACAGCTTCTTCATACGGCATCTCGGATTACGTTACTAAACCGTTTGATTTCACCGAGTTGATGGAAAAAATCACAAACGCCCTGGAAAATAAAAAAACTTCAAGCAATGTATAAAAGCCAAGGAAAAGGAAGACCCTGATGCTCAAGGCAAAAGATGTTATGACGCAAGAAGTAATCAGCGTCAAAAAAGACACCCCTATATTTGAGGCCATGGAGGTCATGGTAAAAAACCAAATTACAGGCATCCCTGTCGTCGAAGACGATATGACTTTGGTAGGGATGCTTACAGAAAAAGATGTTCTGAGATTGTTCTACGCCGATGAAGACGAGAAAAATAAAACAGTTGATTTTTTTATGACACGATCCGCGGTTCACTATAAAGAGGATGACAGCCTGCAGAGTATCTGTGATTTCATGATGATTAATTATTTCAGAAGGGTCCCTGTTACATCAAAAAAAGGAAAGCTGGTTGGTATTATCAGCAGACCAGATATCATCAAATACATTCTCCAAGCAAGGTGTGAAGAAACTAAAAAGACAACCGTTGCCAGCTAATCTACCACATTCAAAAGCTTGGCGTTATACAGCCTGGCATCGAATTTTTGAAAATTGTAAAAGCCGATGACGCATTGAAAGACCTCTGTTGGCCATGGAAAATACAAGATACAAAATCTTGATGGTAGAAGACGACAAACTCGACCAAATGGCCTTTGAGCGGTTGGTGAAAGATGAAAAGCTTCCATACGATTACAAGATAGCAGGCTCAGTTGCAGAAGCTAAAAAGATATTGAGTTCCGAACGGTTTGATATCGTACTTTCCGACTACGCGATTGGTGACGGCACTGCATTCGATGTCTTAGAACTGGTTAAGAACACTCCTATTATATTTATCACCGGGACCGGCAATGAGGAAGTGATAGTCAAAGCCTGGCGAGGCGGCGCCTATGATTATCTGACAAAAGATTTAGACCGCAACTATCTCAAAGCTATCCACAAAACAGTCGAAACCGCCCTTAAGCAAAAGAAGGCGGCAGAGGAAATTCACCGGCTATCTCAAGCTATCGAACAAAGCCCAAGTACAATCGTGATTACCGACATAAAAGGCGACATTGTCTATGTAAATCCCAGGTTTACACAAATGACCGGTTATACCCTCGAAGAAGTAAAGGGGCAAAATCTACGTATTTTGGAATCGAGCGAACAGCCGCCAGAGTTACACAAAGAACTATGGGAAACAATCACCTCCGGCAAAGAATGGCGGGGAGAATTCCACAACCAGAAAAAGATTGACGGCACTTTCTGGGAGTCTGCCTCTATCTCAGCGATTACAAATTCAGAAGGAGCTATTACCGGTTTTCTTAAGGTCGCTGAAGACATCACCGAGCGCAAAAAAATCCAAGAACTGCTCAAACGAGAGCAAAAAAACCTGGAGGCAGTATTCGATGTGGCACCTATCGGTATGATGTTAGTCGACGAAAATATGATGGTCAAGCGTATTAATAATGTTATCAGGAAAAAGGCCGGCGGAGAGCATTCACAAACTACTAATCAGCGATACGGCAATGCCCTAAACTGCATCCACAGTACTGACAATGAAAAGGGTTGCGGATACAGCCCGAACTGCACAGGATGTTCGCTCCGAAAAATCATAGAAAGCGTGTTAGAATCAGAACAATGCGTTCACGAGGTTGAAATCCAACCTACGCTTAAGGTTGACGGCAAAGAAACTAAGCCCTGGTTATGTATCAGCGCTGAACCGATAATGTTAGACGGCTGCAAGCACGTAATCATCGCCATTAATGATATAACCGGGCGCAAAGAAGCAGAGGAGGAATTACGTAAGGCTGAAGAAAAATACAGAACACAGTTTGAAGGAGCGATGGATGCTATCTTCGTGGCCGATGCTGAAACAGGCATATTAGTTGACTGTAACCCTGCGGCAACAAGATTAGTCGGCAGGGAAAAATCAGAACTGATTGGTGAATCGCACCTGATTCTCCATCCTACAGAAGCAATTAACGGTGGAGAATTCAGCAAAACTTTCAAGACGCATATCAAAGAAAAACAAGGCCAGGTCCTGGAAGCGCAGATTGTTACCAAAACCGGAGAGATAAGAGATGTTGCAATAAAGGCCAGTCTAATTGAAGTCAGGGGCAGGAAACTACTGCAAGGTATATTCCGCGATATCACCGAGCACAAAGAAGCAGAAAGGAAACTTAAAGAGGCGATAGAACTAAAATCGCAGTTTATATCCACCGTTTCACATGAATTGCGAACACCTTTGGCATCCATGAAAGAAGGCATTGCCATCATTTTGGACGGAGTAGCCGGCGCAATTAACGACGACCAAAAGAATTTCCTAAATATCGCCCAAAGAAATGTGGACAGACTCGCTTTGCTGATTAACGATGTTCTGGATTTTCAAAAGCTTGAGGCCGGTAAAATGAAGATGAATATACAGGAAAACAATATAAATGAAGTCGTCGAAGAAGTTCAAAAGACAATGCTCCCCTCTGCAAAGAAGAAGGGTTTAGACATTCTTCTTGAACTTGATGGAAACCCTCCCAAAGCAAAATTTGACAGGGATAAAATTACTCAAGTTTTAACAAACTTAGTTAATAATTCAATCAAGTTTACTGAAAAAGGCCAAGTGACCGTTGGTGTTCAACAGCGAGATGAAGAGCTGGTCATACGTGTTAAAGACACCGGTATGGGAATACCCAAGGACGAACTTACGAAAATATTTGACCGATTTTACCGAGTACAGCGGCCCGGCAAACAGATTCAAGGCACAGGTTTGGGGCTTCCTATAGTTGAAAAAATCGTGGCGATGCACGGGGGCAGGATTGAGGTGGAAAGCGAAGTGGACAAAAGCACAACCTTCACCATCTTTCTGCCATTAGCCGCCAAATCCATGCCAGAATTTCCATCCGCAGAGATGGACGAACTTCTGGAAAATAACCTTGTAAACAATCAAACCCCCACAAAATAAGAAGCCACAGGCATTAAGGCTGGAGCCAAATTGCCCTGAAATGCTTTTTGGCGGGGTTGGCAAGGTATTTGTTCAGGCATTTTCCGTCATCACGCAATCTACCCTGCATACATTCAGAGGCATCGGATACATCGATGACCAAAGTGCCATCGTCACTAAGCAATAATAACTTATCTGAATTCTTAAAGGGGACCAACGCTTCAGCACTAAAACCTGACTGTATTTGCTGCACAAACAACGGCGATTCATCTCTTCGGCCCGACCAGCGGTATAAAGCAAATTCGGCGGGCCGTCCATTATGGGGGCCGGCAACAATAAAATAGGTCTTGTGAAAAGGCGAATACTCCATACTTCTTATGCCGAAACCTTTCAAATCCCACAGGAGCGGGTCTGCAAAAATAGGCGGCTGCTGCTTTTCGATTACCTGTCTGGGATTATTCAGAGGAACTACAATTGCTTTCGAATCGGGACGAGGGTTCCTGAAGCCGATGTAAATGGTATTTCCATCAGCGGAGGCACAAAGCGCCTCGATATTAAGACCGTTTTCGTTGGGTGCAAGATTTTTGAGCTGCTGCTTTGTAAGTTTCTTAGCATCAAATCGAGTTGCCTGGTCTAAACCCAAGTGGCGCATATTCTCGGCTTTAATCAAACTATGGATGAGGGTCCGGCAAGGAAAACCTACAGGGTGGATAGAAATGTTCTGGTTCTGGAACTCGACTTTAACAGCGAAAAAACGATAGCGGTTTGGCCGCATTTTCCCGTCCCTGTTTCTGCCGTGCGAAGTTATCCAGTAAACGGTATCACCGAGCATCGTTGCGCCCTCAATGTCAGCTTCGGGATATCCCGGTTCGATACCAAGAAACGGTGTAAGGTCATAGGAAAAAACAGGCAAGGATGACTGATTGGTTTTGTAAACCCTCAGGATATTATCTTCATCATCTGCGACGATAAACATCTCATCACCCACCGCTACCGCAGCTGAGGCATCACTCATTCCATAATAAGTGAGAGTTTCCTGTGCCGACTGTCCACAAGAAAAACCAGCGATGCCACATAGCAATAAAAAAAGCACCACCTTGGTTATAACCTTCGTTTTAGAGGCCATTTTCCATTTATGATTTTCCAAGTAAAGAATCTCCAAAACCAATTCACTGTCCTATAATACCATTTTTAGAGGTGCAGCAACAGGTTACTGCAAATAAAATCTTACTTATAATGTTGCAGCGCCAACCCGAGGTGAAATTGTTCTTGAGTCTATGAGCCGGATTTGCTATAATGCAAGGGTTGGAGAGTGGTGAACAAATCTTTTTATCCGGGGACGATAGTTCCATTCACCGGCTCAAAACAGGAAGGTGTTATGTGTAAAGCAACGGAAAAGTATCGGCGGGATTGCGTTGTTACATTTTTGATAATCTCGCTATTTATCTCGTCTGCGGCCTTATGCGCCGAGCAAGATCCCGCCAGAGATACAACGGCTGTCCCACAAACAGCTCAGCAACGGCTGCAAACAAGAATTACATACAGCTGTATAGACTTACCCATCGATAAGGTGCTAATGGACCTGGCGGAACAGGCGAAAATCGATATAGTCAAAAGTCCAAAAGTGACCGGCAACGTTACAGTAAAAGTGACGGACGTTCCACTGGAAGAAGCACTGAGCAATATCCTTGCCGCACATGATTACACATACATAGCCACAGAAAATATGATTAGAGTGGTTCCGCTTTCGGAGATTGCTGTCGCAAGGGAGCCGCTCGTTACGAGAATTTATCGAATTACGTATGCAGACGCCAACGATGTTACAACAGCCCTGCATAATTTCGTGTCACCACAGGGTAAAAT
>JBAPXT010000345.1:0-2372 GCA_049284355.1 Sedimentisphaerales bacterium | reverse complement strand
GAACTATTTTTCCAGTTGAATCTTACAGTATTGATTTTAGCTACATGGCACATGTCTTACATCATCTACAAAACAAGCAGAAGGTACTTGACGAAATTACCCGGGTTACGCGTCCGGGAGGGAAGCTTTTTATCCTAGGGGCGACAATCGAGGATTTAGTGAACCATCCTTTGAATGCGTTCTTTCCCATGAAATATGAATATGATTCAAAACGATATCCTACCAGATCTGAGCTGAAGCAGTTGTTTAATTCAGCCGCATTTACTTTTGAACAGCCTTTCCCCTTGGGGAAAAATTATGATAGACCTATCGATAGAGCATTCTTAGCCAGCATAGAGAACACTACCATGGATTCGGTTCTACGTATGATCAAGGATAATGATGCTTCAGGTTTTCAAGAAGGTGTGTTAAGAGTTAAAAAAGAAGTTGAAAGGACAGAAAAATCGGGGAGGTATCAGACTTATACAACTGACATGGCAAAAGTATTCTGGGGAAAGAAGACCTGATCTTGGTACTTGATGCTTGATTATTGGAATTTGGGTGGAGATGGGGAATCTGAGAGGTAATGTTGGTGGAGCTGAGGGGATTCGAACCCCTTACCTCCTCGTTGCGAACGAGGCGCTCTCCCTACTGAGCTACAACCCCATTACGTTAGTTATTATAACATACACTGTAGTAGGATTTAAGCCTGTTGGCCAGGATAAATACTATACTAATGGCTTCTTGACATTATGTACGATAGAACATACAATCTAGGTTAGATACGTAGAGGGAACAAAGATGATATGTCCGGTTGATAGAAAGGATATGTTTGTTGTTGAGTACAAACAAATTGAACTCGACTATTGTCACATCTGCAAAGGCGTCTGGTTCGATGCTGGGGAATTGGAGTTATTATTAGAAGCAGCGGGTTTAAAAGATGCCCGGCAAACCCTGGGTGATATGTTAAAGTTGCCGGAAGCACAAACCGAAGAAAAAAAACGAAAGTGCCCCATTTGTTCCACTAACATGAAGAAGGTTAAAATCGGCGGCGAGAAGGGTGTCATGATCGATGCCTGTATCCGTCATGATGGTCTCTGGTTTGATGGCGGCGAAGTAACCGACCTGATTAAAATAATTTCGGCGCGGTCAACGGTTAAAAGGGAAACTGAATCTGAGATTATAGGTTTTTTAAAGGATGTCTTTGGCAGCCAATAATCAGTCAGACTTTTCTTTTTCCAATTCGCTATAATAATAAGTAATGGAGGTGTATGTATGTTAATCGGCATAATTGTAGCTGCAATCGTGGTGGTTATCTTGCTTTTCCTGTGGGGTTCCTACAACGGATTGATCAATGCGCGTAACCTCGTCAAGAATGCTTGGGCGCAGATTGATGTTCAATTAAAAAGACGTTATGACCTCATCCCTAACCTGGTAGAAACAGTCAAGGGTTATAAAAACTTTGAGCGTGAAACGTTGGAGGCGGTCACGAAAGCCCGCACGGCAGCGCAATCGATTTCAACATCCGGTGATGTCGCTGCCCGTTCTGCCGCCGAAGGCGAACTAACCGGCGCTTTAAGCCGTTTGATGGTCGTGGTAGAGAGATATCCGGAATTGAAAGCTAATCAGAACTTCTTGGCCTTGCAGGAAGAGCTTACTTCGACGGAAAACAAGATTAGTTTCTCCCGGCAGGCTTATAACGACCAGGTACTGCAATACAATAACAAAACACAGCAATTCCCATCCAATGTTGTCGCCGGAATGTTCAACTTCAAGAAGGAGCAGGAATTCCTGCAGGCAACTGAGGCTGAAGCCGAAAGAAAGGCACCCAAGGTTAGTTTCTAAGGTTTTTATTTCTTTTTAGTTATAATTCCGAGTCCTTCACAGTGAAGGACTCGGAATTATAATGGTAAAAAATTATGTGGGAACAAATTCGCGCTAATCGCATCAGGTCAATCACCCTGGTAATTGTGCTGGGAGCAGTATTATTACTGCTTGGCTGGTTTATCGGCCTGGCTTTTGCCAGTAACGGTATTGCCGGACTGGTCATTGCTCTGATAGTCTGGGGATTTATGAATCTCATTGCCTACTTCCAGGGAGACAGCATTTTGTTAGGAGTGGCTGGTGCGAAAAAGATACAACCTTCGGACCATCCGCGTCTCTATAATGTCGTCGAAGAAATGAAAATTGCATCTGGGCTGGAAAAGATGCCGGATATCTACATTATTGATGACCCGGCGCTTAATGCTTTTGCGACGGGACGAGATGTAAATCATGCCTGTGTTGCCATTACTTCCGGTTTGCTGCAAAAACTAAACCGGGATGAATTGGAGGGTGTCATCGGGCATGAAATTTCCCATATAAAAAACCGTGATGTTTTACTGATGACAATG
>JBAPXT010000344.1:0-14483 GCA_049284355.1 Sedimentisphaerales bacterium | reverse complement strand
GCATCTTTTAAGCAGGCCATAAGAATCAATCCAGATTTGGCCGAGGCACACTATAATCTTGGCCTTGCCTACGACAACCTTAGCCGCTATCAAGATGCGATAGAATCCTATAAGCAGGCCATCAGAATCAAGCCGGATCATGTCGATGCACACAATAATCTTGGCTTTGACTACGATGAACTTGGTCGCTATCAGGAGGCGGTAGATGTTTTCAAGCAGGCCATCAGAATCAAGCCGGATAATGCCGTGGCACACTCTAATCTTGGCAATGCCTACAGCAACCTTGGTCGCTATCAGGACGCGATAGAATCCTGTAAGCAGGCCATAAGAATCAATCCAGATTTAGCCGAGGCACACTATAATCTTGGCAATTTCTACGCTAAACTTGACCGCTGGCAAGATACAATAGAGGCCTTTAAGCAGGCCATAAGAATCAAGCCGGATTTAGCCATGGCACACTGTAATCTTGGCATTACTTATTTAATAGTTGGCGACAAGGATTCGGCCCTCCAAGAATACAAAATCTTAAAAACCTTGGATACCGAACAGGCAAACAAATTGTTCAACTTGATTTATAAGTAGGTTTCCCTGAACCCGCCACGCTCTTGCTACTCGGCTTCGGTTCGGCGATGTTGCGAAGAAAACGCTAAAAAAGAATTCTAACCAAATATGGAGATTTGGATTATGAAGTGGAAAATAAGCATATCTGTTCTTTGGCTTGTGTTTGCTGTTCTATTTTTTGTTTTAGCAGGGCTCCATTTTGCCGAATCAAAACATGTCATAGAAGAGTTCAAAGTTACACCACTTGGGTCTTCTGGAACGGGAATAGCTATCTCGGGTACAAATATTAAAGAACCGTTGGAGGATTTCGCCCGCGATTTCAATAACTATCTTGCTGACCAAAACAAATCTAATCATAAAATAAACTTATATGCGTGTTACGGTTATCTCCTCGCAGGAGCAACTGCCTTTGTTTCAATGGTGCTTGTATGGCAGGAATACATATTTGCGATGATGATGAAAAGAAAACGTTGTTAACGCACTGTTCTTCTGGAGAGTATTGGTAAAATTTTCAACCAAAACCGTGGGTGCATTTGCATAAAACTGACATTTCTTTTTGTAACTATCCATCTGACAAGAAGTTAAAAACCTATTTCAATCAAAAACGTTGGTACCCCGACAGAAAAATCGTAAATTTTGAAAAAATTTTTACTCCATTTCTCACAACGAGTTACGAGATTTACCCGCCTCTGGCGGAATCGATTTTTCGCGTCAATCGCGCATGTTCGCCCCAATTATAGAGGCAGACACTTCGTCGCCCCCGTCGTTTTACTTCGCAAAAGCGAAGTAGCGGGGGGATAGTCTCTCTTGGGAGAACTTTAAATCTCAAGTCGTAAATCTTAAATCGTAAATTAGGAGTGACCTTAATGCCATCCGGTTAAAGTTTGCTGTCTTCTATATTCTGAGTTCTGTTTTTTTCTTTCGTCCACCGTCGTCTGAAGTCTGGCGTCTGGTGTCTGTTAATGGTCTGCGCTGACCGGAAAAATCAACCAAAATGAAGTTAATTATGCGAAACGAACCCAATTTAAGACAAAGTCAAATTTTTATAACCGTAATTTCAACAACTAACTACAACGAAAAAACGAAAATGGACACTTGGTCAAAACGAACCCAAACGAACCCAATTTGAAAATGAACTCATCAGGTCAGAAATTTCAAAATGATGTTCCTGTAATGCTCTACCGCCTTTTCCACATCGGCGATGTCAATATATTCATCCGGCTTATGGGCAAGCTGCGGCTTGCCGGGTCCAAATATTACGACTGGCGCACCAAGCGAAGCAAAATGCGGCCCGTCCGTAGTAAAGCCAACAGCGCTGGTTTCCCTTGCTCCTACCGCAGAACAAAAATCCCCGACAAAATTACAATTGCTGTCCGTTTCCAATGCATCTACTTGACGTATGACAGCAATCTTTGCATCAAATTCAGGATTTTTTTGCTTTAATTTTGCAACGATTTTTTCAAAATCGGAAATTATCTCCCGAGATTGCTGCCCCGGCAAAGTGCGAATGTCTACTCCGATACTGCACTTATCCGGGATAACGTTGATTTCTTTGCCGCCGAAGATTGTATTAATACTCATAGAGCAATTACCTAACAATTTGTGAGTTTCGGCGGTAATTTTATAGTTTTGAAGTTCATCTAAAAAAGATTTCATTGAGGATATGGCATTTATCCCCAATTGTGGTGCTGAGCCGTGAGCGGCTTTTCCTTTGGTTATAACTTCGAGCCACAACATCCCGCGATGGGCAGTGACAACCTCAAAATCTGTCGGCTCAGGAATAACCACGCCTGCAATTTTGGGTAATTTGTTGTCGAAGCCGCCGACAAATCTCTTGGCGCCGCAGCTATCGGTCTCTTCACCTGCAGCGGCAAAAAATACAATATCACCCTCTAATTTGGCACCGGAATCGGCGATTTCTCGAATTGCGGTAACAGCAGCAGTAATTCCGCCCTTCATATCCGCCGAGCCTCTGCCATAAATTTTGCCCTTGTTTTCAACTCCACCAAAGGCCGGATACTTCCAGCCCCCTTCACCAGCGGTAACAACATCGAGATGACAGGCAAACAAAAGCCCCCCTTTTCGTCCGTCAGAGGTTATCTTTGCGGTAAGATTTGCCCTGTTTAGGCCCCAGCTATCTATTCGACAATCTATCCCCGGCCGGGCAAGGGCGTCTGAAATTATCTCCGCCGCAGCTAATTCACCCTTCCGGGCCGTCGTTTCCGCCTGAATAAGTTTTTTCAAAAGCTCTTTCATAACCTACAATTATACATTCTGTCCGAGGAAAAGAAAAAAAGAGAAAAATTTTTGTTGCAGATTAAAACATAAATGAGCATAATGCAGGACTTAAAATTTTCAGAGCCGGCACGAAGGAGCATAAATGGGACCTGTATTGAATGCCCTTATAAAACTTCAAAGTGTTGAAAACCAGCTGCGGGCCGCAAAGGCAAAACTTGCAAGATGTAGAAGAAATATAATCATTCAGGAAAATCAGGTCAGAAGACTCCAAAGTGCTCTCGAAGCAAAAAAGGAAGAGATTCAACTGACCAAGGTCCAATCCGACCGCCTCGAACTGGAACTGCGGACCAGAGATGAAGAAATATCCAAGTTAAGAGCACACCTTAACGTCGCAAAAACAAACAAAGAATACGCCGCAGTCCTCACCCAGCTTAATACAACCAAGGCTGACAATTCCAAAATCGAAGCCCAGATTCTGGAGCTGTTGAAGGACATCGAGGCAGACGAAGCCGAGTGCAAAAACATCCAAAACCAGATAGACGAGCAAAAACAAAAGCTTGAGCAAACCCGAAAAGAAGCTGAGCTGATGGCAGCTAAATACGAGACCGAAATCGAAGAAATCCAGGCCGAATGGGACAGGAAAGCACAAGACATACCAGCCGAACCGCTGCGGGTTTTCAATCGTGTCGCAGAAACATACGACGGCGAAGCATTGGCGGTGGTTGAAAAACAGGAGAGCAAAACAGAAGCCTATAGCTGTGGCGGCTGCTTTATGGGTATCACCACCGAATCCGTCAACTTGCTTCTGGGTAAGGATGATATAATTCGCTGCCCAAGCTGCACAAGAATACTCGTGCTTAGCGATTCGCAGGATTAACCGGTTCGAAAAAGGCACAAAACTGCCAGGGTATACCGGCACTCGTGCCTTATGCACTTATGACCCTTAAGAAGTTAAATACATTGCCGGAGCAAATAGAGCAAATCACTGTTTACACCGATGGCGGCAGCAGAGGCAATCCTGGCCCATCTGCCGCGGGCTTTATCTTGGCCGACCGCAACGGAACTCCATTACAGGCCAAAGCTTTGTTTCTCGGCCAGGCCACAAATAACGTAGCCGAATATACTGCCATTATCAAAGCTCTCGAGGCCGCGAAGCAGATTGGCGCCAAACAGCTAAGGGTTTTCAGTGACAGTGAACTGCTTGTAAAACAGGTTAACGGCCAATACAAAGTAAAAAGTGAACAAATCAGGCCGCTTTTCCGGCAAACAATCAATTTAATTAACGAATTTGAAGACTGCAAAGTTAAACACATCACCAGGGATAAAAACAAACAAGCCGACGAACTTGTGAATCAGGCATTAAACCTCGAACAGGATGTTGAAGGCAAACCCCAAGCCGAACCGATGCCGGCTGCGCAAAATAAAAAACCAATTCGACTCGGCGTATTAATTAGCGGCGGCGGCACGACATTGATGAATATTCTCGAATATATAAATAAGGGCCAACTAAATGCCGAAGTTGCCATCGTAATAAGTTCACGTTCGACCGCGGCAGGCGTCGAAAAAACAAAGGCTGCCGGACTGAACGTAAAAATCATCCGTAAAAAAGATTATCCGAACACCGACGAATTCAGTAAACGTATTGAAAAGGAGCTCGTTGCCGCAAAAGTTGATCTCGTCGTCCAGGGTGGCTGGCTCTGCCTCTGGAAAATACCACCACGATACGAAAACCGCGTGATGAACATACACCCAGCCCTGCTGCCAAGCTTCGGCGGAGAAGGTATGTGGGGACATCACGTCCACGAGGCGGTCCTCGCAGCCGGGTGCAAAATAAGCGGCTGCACCGTGCATTTCTGCTCGAATGAATATGATAAAGGACCAATAATCCTCCAGCGGAGCTGCCCGGTCAAAAGTGAGGACAGCCCCGAAACGCTTGCTGCCAGAGTCTTTGAACAGGAATGCATCGCATATCCGCAAGCCATAAAACTGTTCGCAGAAGATAACTTACTCGTCCAAAACGGCAAAGTAAAAATAAAATCATGAAGCTTTAATTATCAATTGCATCTAAACCAAGATGTGAAATACGAACAACAAAATGCAAAATATGAACAAACGACAAAAAGCCGTATTAAGAGATATCATAACTGTAATAGTCATTACGACCATTGCAGCCGCGGCAATGATTAATCTCAAAGATTGGATCAACCGCTCGGAAGCAATGCGGGCAATGGAGCACCTCGGCCAAATAGTCCTACAGTACCGAAAAACCTATGGCTCTGTCCCTCCTCAATCCTATATCGATAAAATCAAAGAAGAATTAGAAGGGTATGTTCGGCTCGGCGAAGTAGTTTATAGGGCTCAATGGATAGATTTTGAGTCCCCGCCCGACGCAATCTTGGCTTACACTGAAAAACCTCGTAGTTCATGGCTGTTTAGCAAAGGATATGTTGTTCTTCGCCTTAATGGCCGCGTAGAGTGGATGGACAAACAAAAGTTTGAGACCCTCCTGGCTCAACAGCAAAGTCCGGAGGAAATTCAAATGTTGCGCAAAGAATTGAAACGCATTTCGCCCCCTTCTTCTGATATTGTTTTCCCGCCGTAGACAGATAGATGCTTTTTTATGTCGTAAAAATCAACTCGAAAAGCCAGCTCCGCTTTCTGCTATTGTGATTGTGCGACGGCCTGTTTGCTTTCCGCAGGCTCCTCTACCTTGAAGCCCTCAAACTTCAGATGCTCTTCGTCCTGCACGTCAATCTTTATCAGGTTCTCACCCTTGAATCGTCCCTGCAGCAAACTCTCCGAGAGCGGGTCTTCAATGTAGTGCTCAATCGCTCGACGCAGCGGCCTTGCGCCAAATTCCGGATTGTAACCTTTGTCAATAAGAAATTCCTTTGCCTGCTCACTGAGTTCCAGCTTCAAGCCGTGCTCAATTAACCGCTTGAACACCTTTACCAGCTCATATTCAACGACAATCTGCAGGTTCTCCCTAGTCAGCGGTTTGAGCACTATCACATCATCAAGTCTGTTCAGGAACTCCGGTCTGAAATGCCGCTCGACTTCTTTATGCAACATATCTTTCATTTTCTCGTAGTTAGCTTCCGGAGTTTTCTTTCCGAACCCGAAACCGGAACTGTTTTTAATCAAATCAGCGCCGATGTTACTGGTCATGATAAGCACGATGTTCTTAAAGTCGACGTGCCTGCCGAAGCTGTCTGTAAGTCTGCCCTCATCCATAATCTGCAGGAGCATATTGTAGACATCCGCATGAGCCTTTTCGATTTCATCGAGCAGCAGGACAGCGTACGGCCTTCGTCTTATTCTTTCAGTTAATTGTCCGCCTTCTTCGTATCCGACATAACCCGGCGGAGCCCCGACCAATCTGCTCACATTGTGCTTTTCCATAAATTCGCTCATATCAATCTGAACGAGCGAATTCTCATCACCGAACATAAACTCAGCCAGAGATTTGGCAAGCAGAGTTTTCCCGACCCCGCTCGGACCGAGGAATATAAAGCTTCCCATCGGGCGATTTGGGTCTTTTATTCCACTTCTTGCTCTTCTGACAGCTTTAGCAATAGCGTTGATGGCCTCGTCCTGTGAAACGACCCGCTTATGCAACTCGGCTTCAAGTTCCAAAAGTCGCTGGGTTTCTTTCTTTTCCAGTCTTGTCAACGGAACGCCTGTCATCTTACTGACGACTTCTGCAATAATCTCGGTGTCCACCACGCCGGTAACCTCTTTATTCTCTTCGTACCATTTTTTATGCAGTTCTGTCTTCTCATTTAAAAGCTGTTGGGCTTCATCTCTCAATGCTGCAGCACGTTCATAGTCAGCGTTTTTAACCGCCTCATCTTTTTCCCTCTGCAACTTTTCGATCTTTCCTTCTATTTCCGCCAAATCCGGCGGCGGCTTCATATTCTTCAATCGCACTCGTGCACCTGCCTCATCAACCACATCTATTGCCTTGTCTGGCAGACACCTGCCGGATATGTACCTTGTCGACAGCTCTACCGCCTGATAAAGAGCCTCGTCGCTAAATTGCACTCTATGGTGTGCCTCATATCTATCCTGGAGTCCTCGCAAGATTTCCAGCGTCTCATCTTTTGAAGGCGGCTCAACAATTATCGTCTGGAATCGTCTTTCGAGTGCCCCATCTTTCTCGATGTGCTTTCTATACTCATCAAAAGTGGTAGCCCCGATGCATTGCACTTCGCCACGAGCCAACGCCGGCTTTAGGACATTAGAAGCATCGATAGCCCCCTCAGCCCCGCCGGCCCCCACGAGTGTGTGCAGCTCATCGATGAACAGGATGACATTCTTTGCCCTTACAACCTCGCTAATGACCGCTTTAATTCTCTCCTCGAATTGCCCGCGATATTTGGTACCGGCGACCATCATCGCCAAATCAAGGACGACAATTCTCTTATCTTTGAGAATTTCTGGCACTTGTTTATTAACAATCTGCTGGCTTAGTCCTTCGACAATAGCTGTCTTTCCGACGCCGGCTTCACCCAACAGAACCGGATTATTTTTGGTTCTTCTGCAGAGAATCTGAATTAAGCGTTCAATCTCGTCTTTTCTTCCAATAACCGGGTCGAGTTCATTGTTTGCGGCTAACTCTGTCAAGTCTCTGCCGAAACTATCCAGAGCCGGAGTTTTGCTCTTTGCTTTACGTCCTACCATAGGACCCATCTTCATTCCTAAGTCCGCATGTCCACCTTCCACCCCGGCACCAAGCAAATTCAAGACCTCCTGACGCACATCCTCCAGTTTCAAACCCATATCCATAAGAACCTGGGCTGCTATCCCTTCGCTCTCACGGAGTATTCCCAGCAATATATGCTCTGTCCCAACGTAGTTATGGTTCAGCGCCCTGGCCTCTTCGATTGCATATTCAATAACCTTCTTGGCACGCGGGCTCTGCGGAAGTTTACCCATCGTAACCATATCAGGCCCGCTCTTGACGTGCTTTTCAATTTCGAGCCTGAGCTTCTTTACATCCACATCCAGGTTCTTCAGAACTGTAGCTCCGACTCCGCTGCCTTCTTTAACCAGCCCCAGCAAAATATGTTCTGTACCTATAACGTCGTGGTTGAACCGTTGCGCTTCCTGGTTCGCCAGCGCCATAACCTTTCGTGCACGGTCTGTAAAACGCTCAAACATATTTATTTACCTCAAAAACTCTAAGCTATCCCGCAAAAAAATTTATTATACTACACAATAACCCGCCTGTCAAACCATCAGAACACACCAAATCCGCCCTTAAGGCTGTCAGCTTCTATCTTTTATATGCCTCAAACCAATTTGATGTTCGTTAGCCGGATCATTGTTTCCTTTCAACCTGGGTTTTATCGACAAAAATGGCGGCTGACTTTCCCTTTGTCTGCCTAAAAACCTCGCTTATGGCACAAAAAAAACCTCACTAAGCCACAAAACAGTCTTTTGGCAAAAAAGAACTGAATATGCGGATTTTATCCGGGATTATTAATCCCCCCGCTATTTGGTGTGCGTTTGATGCCTTCCAGAACTACGGCAAGGCCTCCGCCGGCTGAAATCTATGACGGCCCCTGGTTGTTGTTTTCCTCAAGCATTTTTCTCAAATACTCATTTTCCCGGCGAGTAGCTTCCAGGTCGAAAAGCTGATATTTAATACATACCCGCAAATAGTCCAGCGATTCCTGCAGATTATTGACGCTTTTTTCAAGCTGCTTATGGCTTTCGCTGGCTTGTTGGGCCAGCATAGCCAATTTTCCATATTGCGAATCGACCGCTCCCCCGAATTCCTTGACCAGCTCTTTAAGCTTATCTCCCAATTGTGCTTCGTCCATCACCCTGTTCTCCCCGTAAAAGCGCTTTTTCTGAATCACCCTCTTATTATAGTCTCCGTAGCTCCTTTGCTTACAAATACCTACGTGCAAAATCCATACCAGGATACACTCAAATAAACTTGCCATAAAATTTCACTGGTCACCCCATAAAAACCCTCCCAAAAGTAGCTGAAAGTGACATCTTTAAGCATTATCCCGACATATTGGGACATAACCCTTATAAGGATTGAAGCCATGCGTGGCGGAAAATCAACACTGCAGTCCTGTCTGCTTTTCCCCGCTTGGTATAACGATTTTAACAAAAGATAGTTATGCCAACGTTGATTATTATAAACATCGCTGTTGATTTACAGCGACAATTTATGCCTAATCCAGCCATATAAACAGCTTTTTTCAGGGCACAATTGCCCTTGACGGTAAGCGTAGCCGAACTCTTATGTTTTCGGATTCATCATTCGGCCGATAAACAATATGCTCCCCGACTTGTTATCACGGATTAAGAACAAAAATGGATGGTCCGCACGAAAAACCGTTATCTCTTTTGGCCCAATTGACGTTTTCATCATACCTACTCCAGTCGCCGCTGCCGCCTCTGTGCCCTCCTCGCTAACGTCAACAAAGGCCTTATGAATAACCGCTGAAATGAAAAGCTCCCCCTTGCCGTTCATTCCTGAAAAATCTGCCTCCGGCGCAAAAGCGGCCGTCATTCCCATCTGTCTGAGCACATCAGCCAAACTGAACTGGCAGGTCTCTTTGAACTTCGGAACAGAAACGATAACTTCGCGTTTTCGAAGTCTCGCCAACCACTGCGAAAGGTTCTCAGCCGTAAGTTTTTTCTCAAATTCAGCCAACCCATCGGTTTGCTTTGGCAAAAATATAATCATCGATAGCTCGTTATTTACATAAGGCATTTCAAGACCCTGAAAATCTTCTGTTTCCATATAGCTGAACTGCTCCGTTTGATTCATCATTGCAATATTGACCTTCTCGCCGCTGACAAGAGTGAATGGAGCATCTTCAGTTTTCTCCTTTTTGAACTGGCTTGCCCAGTTACCCTTGAAATAAATGGCGTTCGTCAAAACCAGCCGGGTCAACTGGTCAAGCACTCCCTGGGTGATAAGGTCCTTGATTTTGTCTTTGGTCTTTTTTTCTACCCACGCATTTATGGTTTTACGCGCAGATTCTGTATCGCCGATAAAGTCAACTTCGTTAAGCTGTCCATCATAGTCGCTTTCGACAAGCTGGAGAAATTCTTTAAGAAATTCGTAACCCTTCTGGCCCCATAGAGCATTAGCTACAATAAGTTCGTATTTGCTTTTTTCGCCTTTCGCATTCAAATCCTTTATAATCGCCCCAAACGCCGAATGAAATTGCTTCTGGTTATCTACCCCTGATAAAGACCCCTTTTCTGCGATGACCGAAGGAAAATGCAGCGCCCTAGCCATCTGTGTCTCTGTTTTTCCACGTGCACCGGCGTAGGTCATAGCTAAAGCTGCCGAAACACTATATGGTGAAAGGAACAGGTTTCCTTTCTGCTCCCGAAGTTTTGCATACAGCTCCACTGCAAACCTGTTGTTCCCTTCCACAACAACCTCTTCCGTTTTTTCCTTCGCTGCTGGTATGTCCTCGCCAAAACAACAGGCCACAGTTGCCGCCACAACCAACAGAATAAACCCGCATTTCATCGCTTTCATATTAATCGCTCCTTATTATCTCCCGGCACCTTCGGATATTGCGACCCCTCTTTAGCCAGACCATATTTTGGAGTCCATCGTTTTTTTCAATCATTGACACAATCAGGTCGATAACATTATAATATCTGGAGATTGGTCGCGTAAAGTTCTTTTAGAAAAGGGCAGGTCTTATGAACTTGGGAAAAGATAGACCCTTATGGCGGTCTAAATGGCTTCTCGTCATTATCTCCATCGCATTAATAGCTGTGGTCCTGCTCGCAGTCTTTACCAACGTCTTCCGGACACCCGAAGAAGGAAAAATGCTGCAGCTTGTATGGCTCCTTGCCGCTTTGGCGGTTTTGGCCACAGTTATATTGATACTCTTAAAAACATTTAAAATTCTTAACTCACTTGCGGAAAATGGTGAAAAGCTCGAAAAAATAACTGAGACACTGGAAAAGAACCGCTCTGTTTTAACACAAATCAATCAAAACACTCGCCTGAGCGAAACAGCAAAGGCAATTGCATTCCGCGACGCAGACATACAGTCTCTGCGAGAAGCCGTTTTTGATAAGCTCCAGCAGCAGGATTTTGATGCTACCCATGAAATAATTGATGAAATTGCCCGTCGTGTAGAATATAAGGCCCTCGCTGAGCAGTTACGGACTCAGGCAAACAAATACCGCGATGCATCCGACGCCGAAAGAGAAAATCAGGTCATAGCGCATATCGAAAAGCTCTTCGAAAGCTACCATTGGGCCAAAGCAAGCGCACAGATTGAAGAATTAATCAGGGCCTTCCCCAAATCCGAAAAGGCAAAAGCAATGCGGCAAAGACTGCTCGATAAAAAAGAAGAGCGGAAAAAAATATTGCTCAACGCCTGGGATGATGCCGTAAAGCGTCAGGCCACCGACCGAGGCCTGGAGGTTCTAAGGGAGCTGGACCTTTACCTCACTCCCAACGAAGGATTAGCTTTGCAGGAAGCTGCAAGAGACGTCTTCAGAAACAAGCTGCACAACCTTGGCGTTCAGTTCTCTCTCGCCGTATCCGGAAAACAATGGAAAAATGCTATTGAAACCGGCGAGCAGATTATTCGCGACTTCCCAAACAGCAGAATGGCTGAAGAAATTCACGAAAAGTGGGATGTTCTGAAGCAGAAAGTCCAGCAGCAGGACAGTTAAAACTCGTTTCCTACTTAAAATCGAACAGAGACTGCGTCTTAATCATCGTTACCTGATCCGGGTAAGCCGCAAACGTGTGGATGTGCAATTCAGTTTGTCTGGCCTCAAAGTCAATATAGCAGAACGGCTGAAGACCTCCGATTTCCAGTCCCGGGAATTTGACAAACACGCCCCGATTTCGAGCAAACCCCTCAAGGTCAATATGACTCTGCCGATATAAATTGGGGCTCATCTTCTCGACCTGAAAATCGGTCATATAGCTTACCCCTCGGCTCAAAGTGCATTTATGAGAGCGTGGGCCGTGAAATTGAAAACGTTCAACCAATCCTCGACGTGGAAGCATCTGCCCCGGAGTGCTTATAACCTCGCTCAGGCAAACATCTCCGCCATACACGCTAATAACGTGCGTGCAGCCTGTAACCCAGATGTCCGCCTCGTATTTGCCGGTTCTTATCTGCCGCTTGGCGTAAATTTGGAAGAGTTCCGGATGTAACGGCCTTTGAAAAAGGCTGAATGTCAATTCTTCAATTGCTATGTTAATTTGCGGCGATTCCATAAAATATAAAAATCCCCAATCACCAAAAAATCTTCTAAACTCTGACATCATTATACAAAAAATACCATACTTATTCAAGCCCAATATCAGTATTGATAAGGGCCTGTTTCTACGCTTATGGGACGATTATTCTGCAAGTTCAGCAGGCAAAAAGGGTAATGGTGGCTGGTTTTTGTGAAAAAATTTAAGAAACAGCAGACTACCCGTTGATTTTTCAGCTCTGGGAGAAAAAGACATTCATAAAAACTGCAATAATATCATAAAAGGCATGAGCGCCCGCCGTAATTCCGAAACCACGAATTGCAAAAAGAGCTGCAAAATAGACGCCCGCGATTGTCCTAAAACTGAACTCCGCCCAGTTAAACGGACTGCTTTGGATAAATTGACCTTCCAGATATACTATGTGATGATATGCACCGAACAACGCCGCCGAAACAAAAACCGAAAGTATAATTGAACTCTTATGGCCCATCTGAAAAACATCCTGAAACAGCATCATCAAAGCGATAATCAAAATCAGCCGAAAAACAAGTTCCTCATAAATCCCCGCCCCTATACCGCTGACAACATTAGCTAATATCTCCTGCCACTTTCCTCTATCACTACCGTTCTCCGCCGTCGCAGGCAAATCATCATCTGCAACTGAAAAGCATCTTAGAACCACGCCGGTTTGCATTCTTATCTCGCTATTTGCAAACTGGTCTGCATCGCTCTGATGCTGGTTTGAACCGCTCAAAAACATGCTCAAGACAATCAGTGGTATCGCAAGCAGAATGCACTCAAATGCCATCGGGAAAATATCACCAAGCCAAAAACGCCACCCTTTGCGAGATGCCAGTTGTAGTGCCGCCAAAATCACCACAACAGCCAGAGGGGTCGCTGCCCAACCAAACTTGCTGCCCAACCCTAAGTATGTAAGAAAATCCTGCAGCCATGAAAATGCCACTACCCGGCCCTGCCAGTAGCGCCTCAGCAAATCGGTATTGATAAGAATAGTGCCCAGCTCGTAGAAAACAATAAATGGCAGCAGAAAAACTATAGCGTAAATCGGTCGGCTCGTCCGTTCAAAATAAGAACCTTGCACGAAGTTAAGCAATTGACTCAAGCTGTACCTGGTTTTGTCCTTCATTTTGTTGGTCGTCGCCATCTTCTGTAACTTTTTCCACTTTGCCGGCGAATATCAAAAAATTAGTTGACCGCACGGCCCAAATTTCGGAGAGTTTACTTTAAGTAAGCCGAAATTACAATAGCCAAAAACTATCTTGCTGTTTGAGGGAAAACTATCGTAATGATAAGTGAGCAACTGACTGAAATTTATCGACTGCTCTTCGACCGCTTTGGCCCACAGAACTGGTGGCCGGGTGAAACCCCCTTTGAGGTAATCACAGGCGCAATCCTGACCCAGAACACAAACTGGGCCAACGTCGAAAAAGCAATAAAGAACCTGAAGTCCGCTCGCCTGCTGACCCCCGAAAAACTTTACCATCTCGACGTCTCGCAGCTCGCCGAGCTTATCCGGCCGGCGGGCTACTACAACATAAAAGCAAATCGACTCAAAAATTTCTTAAGCTGGCTCTTCAATGACTACGACGGTCGGCTGGAAAATCTCGAAAACCTTGACACCGACCGTCTAAGAGCAGAACTTTTGGCCATAAAGGGCGTCGGCCGCGAAACCGCCGATTCGATTCTGCTTTACGCCTTCGACAGGCCTGTCTTTGTAGTAGATGCCTACACAGCGCGAGTAGTCATTCGCCACGGATTAATCGAGCCGGAAGCCGATTACGAACAGTTGCGAGATCTGTTCCAGTCGAATCTGCCGCAGGACGTTCAGCTTTTTAATGAATATCACGCACTCCTTGTAAAAGTTGGCAAAGAATTCTGCAGACCTAAAGCCAAATGTCCCGGCTGCCCGCTCGAAAAACTGCCGCATACCCTTGACATACAATAAAATTGGCTTTGTTCGGGTTTGTTTTGACCAAGAGTCCATTTTCCATTGTAATTCGTTGTTAAAATTATGGTTATAAACATTTGACTTTTTTGGAAATTGGCTTTGTTTCGCATAATTTAATATTTTTGATTGAACGTACAGCCACAGAGAATACAAAGTAAAAAAGTAAAAGTGAAAAGCAAAAACTATGTTTTGGTTTTTCATGACGTTTCGAAATAATACCCAGATGGGATAGGAAACGGCGCATCCCACAGGGCAGGTCTCCCCCTCATTAATAGGGCGAACACGCGCGTTTGACGCGAAAATTTTGGGATTTTAGAAGTGCATTTTTAGTTAAGTCCTTATGCATGAGGGAATAAAATTTTTTTAAATTTCCAGTTTTTGGTACGCAGCTACACGCGATTTTGATTGAAAGTTTAGCACGTGGCCAGTGACCAGTGACTCGTGGTTCGGAGGGTCCTGTGAAGGACGGGCCCGTCTCCGTTAAAAACTACCCGG
>JBAPXT010000343.1:0-8726 GCA_049284355.1 Sedimentisphaerales bacterium | reverse complement strand
GTTCCCATAACCATCGATAGCATTAGCGCGAGAAATACCGAACCCTGTTGGCAAGAATTGACTTAGGTCGATATAGCTATCCGCACTCCCATTCCAAAGCAAGGCGTGGTAGTGGTCGTTACCGCCTGTGGCTGAACTAAAACCCCAGCCTACCTGTTGCGTGCCGTTAGTCCCCAGAGCTTCAGAATAATCGAATCCGCTTGGGTTCAAATCGACGAAATTATCCGCGCTGCTGCTCCAAAGCAAGGCGTGTATGTTGTCGCCTGTGGGCAGACCCCAACCCAAGCCGACCTGCTGCGTGCCGTTGATCCCCTGAGCAAAAGACCCATCGAATCCGCTGGGGTTCAAATCGACATAGTTTGCGGCACTGCCGCTCCAAAGCAAAGCGTGGCTGTTGTCGCCTATGGCCGAACCATAACCCCAGCCTACCTGTTGCGTACCGTTGGTCCCCCAAGCTTCAGAATAATCGAATTCGCTGGGGTTCAAATCGATGTAGCTTGCGGCACTACCACTCCAAAGCAAGGCGTGTTCTGGGCCGCCTGTGGGCAGCCAACCATAGCCGACCTGCTGCGTGCCGTTGATCCCCCAAGCTCCAGACCAATCGAATCCGCTTGGGTGCAGGTCAACGTAACTTCCCGCCGTACCTGACCACAGTAAAGCGTGGGGCTGGTTTCCTGTGGCGATTCCCTCGCCCCAGCCGACCTGCTGTGTGCCGTTGGTCCCCCAAGCTTCAGACCAATCGAATTCGCTGGGGTTCAAATCGACATAGTTTACGGCACTGCCGCTCCAAAGTAAGGCGTGGCCGTTGCCATAACCAACCTGTTGTGTGCCGCTTATCCCGTGAGCCTCAGACACGTGGAATCCACTGGGGTTCAAATCGGTTGCTTTGTATATTGTGCCCCATGCCTGGTTTGCTGAGCCGGCTGTAAGGACTGTCATAACGAAAAACGCAGTGCAAAACGGATGATACTTTATGTTGATTGCGCACAATAGACGTGATAGCTCTCTCATACCCTTCTCCTCTTTGCCTTTTGCCCCCAGTCAAAGGCGATTTTGATTATCGCCTTTTTGGTGGCGGCTGTCAAGGAAAAACTGGGTAGAATCTTTTCTGCGGGTTGGCTTACAATATGGTAAAATGACCTAAACTTTGAGAATTATGCGCCATAGGCGGACAAGTTTCGCGGGAATGACAAAGACACGACCCGGCTATTCGTTGAGGGAATTGAAGAAGGACTTAACGAGGTCGAAGGTCGGTTTGCGAGTTCGGTCGATGGAGACCAAGCCTTTCGTTCGAAATATCAGCATAAAAAACACCGCTAACAAGAAAAACAAATACGCGCTATCCCTTAATGGTTATGAGCGTTCGCTGGTAATCGATGACCACATGAAGAGTTGCACATTTGACAACGTTGAAAAACCCCATACAATAAGCAAAATTAAAAACGCAGTTCTAAAAGATGTTAATAATGGTGAGTTTGCCGTCGAAGCCGCCAAAGAGCAAAATCCTTAAGGCAACAACCGGCCCGGCTGTGCCGATACAGGAGGCCTATCTACGATGAGTAATCAAGTGTCCGGAGGGACAGGCGTGCCATCTGTCGGCTGGTAT
Organism: Sedimentisphaerales bacterium; assembly: GCA_049284355.1. GTDB lineage: Bacteria > Planctomycetota > Phycisphaerae > Sedimentisphaerales > Anaerobacaceae > CAIYOL01. The sequence goes on along the minus strand of JBAPXT010000343.1, from coordinate 7,120 downwards.
CGCTGGGTCATTTGTGCACTGCTGTTCTTCGCAACTACTCTCAACTACATCGACCGGCAGGTCATCGGCATTCTAAAGCCAGAATTGTCAGGACGACTGGGCTGGAACGAAATTGATTACAGCAATATTATCTTCGCCTTTAATCTCGCTTACGCTATCGGTTATGCGGGTGTCGGCCGGCTTATAGACCGTATGGGCGTGAGATTGGGGTATGCACTGGCGGTCTTATTCTGGAGCCTGGCGGAGATGGCACACGCCTTTAACTGGTACATTCCCGGCGGTGCAAGATTTTGGGTGCTGGCGATGCCTGCAACAGTTCTTGGCTTCAGCGCCGCCCGTTTTGTCCTGGGATTAACGGAAGGTGGAAACTTCCCAGCAGCTATAAAGACGGTAAGCGAATGGTTTCCCAGGAAGGAAAGAGCGCTATCGACGGGCATTTTCAATGCAGGCAGTAATGTCGGTGCGCTGGTTGCGCCCCTGCTGGTGCCCTGGCTTACGGTCGCCTTCGGCTGGCCTATGGCGTTCATAGCGACGGGCGCATTGGGCGTGGTGTGGCTGGTTGTCTGGCAGATGTTTTACCGAAGCCCCGAAAAACATCCACGTCTTTCTCCGGCAGAACTGGCTTACATCCGCAGCGACCCGCCCGACCCAGTTATTAAAATTTCCTGGTTGACGTTGCTGCGATATCGCCAGACGTGGGCATTTGTAGTAGGGATGTTCCTCAGTTCGCCCATCTGGTGGTTCTGGCTGTACTGGACGCCGGATTTTCTGAACAAGAAGCACGGGCTGAATCTGCTGCAACTGGGTCTGCCGCTGGTGGTCATTTACCTTATCGCCGATGTCGGCAGTATCGGTGGCGGCTGGCTCTCTTCGCGGCTCATCAAGCGGGGCTGGACGGTAAATGCCGCCCGAAAGACGGCGATGCTGACCTGCGCGATATGCGTCGTGCCGGTATTCGCGGCCTCGACCGTATCCAACCTCTGGGTGGCCACTTTGCTCATAGGCCTTGCAGCTTCGGCGCATCAGGGATTTTCGGCAAATCTCTACACTCTCGTTTCAGACGCCGCGCCGCGTCAGGTGGTCAGTTCAATCGTGGGCATTGGCGGTATGGCGGGTGCCATCGGCGGAATGTTCATTGCCAAGCTTGCCGGGTATGTCCTACAGTGGACGGGAGAGTACCGGCTGTTATTTGCCGTCGCTGCCAGTGTGTACATAGTGAACCTGCTGATTATCCACTTACTTAACCCCCGACTGAAACCGATGGAGTTCGTTATCCCCCAGACGGGTCAATAAAAATCTGGCTGCGCAACAACAAGTCGGGGTGATAGGATTCGAACCTACGGCCTCCTGGTCCCAAACCAGGCGCTCTATCCAAACTGAGCTACACCCCGAAAAATGAAATAAAGCCTAATCGGTGAGACATTCTATACGAAAAAGGCCATCGCTGCAATAAAATCGTATTTTTGGTCTGGACGGAAGGGGGCTCCGATGTCAGTTTCCGGGCATTAACAGTATTTTAGTTAAGAAATAGCTTGCATATTCACGAAAGTTAAGGTATAATTTTTGTGTAAAAACTGTTTTTTGGGGTGTAAAAATCCAAAGATTATGGCATCCGGAGCTAAAAAACGGTGGTTGCTGCCTATGTTTATTGTTTTAGGCGTGCTGGCTTTGTTTTTTATAGGAAGTAAGTCCGGCTCGCCAGCGAGCGCTGAAGCGGAGCTTCGTGGCGGCAGCAACGGTGAAATTTTAGTAGTTCCCATTCAAATCGAACGGGAAAGATATGGGCTTGCGATGGTGGATACAGTCGGCCAGACGCTGTGGATATATGAGTTAGACAGCCGAGGTCCAGCCTACAACCGGTTGAAATTATTTGCCGCCCGAGACTGGCAATACGACAGGCAACTGAAGCAATACAACACATCTGAGCCGAAACCAGAACAGGTGAGGGTGCTTTTGGAAGAGGAACATTTGGGCAAGCAGCTAAAAGAACGGGTCAAGGAAAAACAGCCTGAGTTAGACGTGAATACTGTGGAAGCAACTGAGCCCAACAAGTGAGATTCTGGCGGTCAGCAGAGAAAGTAAAGATTTTTGAAGTTTTCCGGTAAGGATTAAGAAAAAGCAAGAAAGACGAAAAGCGCAGTTTTCAGGAGAATAAGTAATTATGGCTGGTATGTTTTATTCATTACAAGAGGTTGCCGCGAAGCTCAATAAAACAGAGGACGAAGTAAAAGAGATAATCAAGCAGGGCAGGCTACGTGAGTTCCGTGACGGTTCGAATTTGCTGTTTAAGGTTGATGAAGTTGAGTCACTGTTGTCAGACACAAGTATTACAGCATCGAGAAGGACTTCGACCAAGGCAAAACAAGTAACAGAGGAGGATGAGATTTCTCTGGCGCCGGAGTCAAGTGAGGGGCCAGCCAAAGAAGATGAGTCAGGCGGGGCGGATACCATCGCTATGACCGGTAAAGGAATAGATGTCCTCGGTGAAGCAGACGGCGATTACAAACTGGCGGACGATACGCTGGGTGAAACCAAGATTGCGCCGGACGAAGGGGCATTAGCAGGCGATGCACTGGGCGAGACCAAAGCTGCGTTGGGCGGAGCATCATTGGAAGAGATAGAAGAAGACGTAAATCTTGATACCTTCGGCAGCGGCTCAGGGTTGTTGGACCTTTCGCTGCAGGCAGATGACACTTCGTTAGGTGGTATTCTCGATGAAATTTACACTCCCGAGGGCGAAGAAGGAAAAGTGGGGGAAGGGGCGGCTGAAGCTTCAGCGGTGGAGGTAGCCGTCGAGGCGGAACAATTAATGCCGGTCGAAGGGCTTGCTGAACCAGAAGCCGGTCCAGAAGCACCGGCAATGGTTCAAGTGTACGCCGAGCCAGCACCGGATGTGATGAGTAACGCTTTGGGGCTCATGCTGTTTTTGCCGCTGTTGGCTATTGTTTATACCGCGATAGTGGCGGTGGCGGGTTTCAACAATATGATGCCTGCAGCTCTAACAGCAATACAAAAGCTAATATGGTATATCGTGATTGGAACTGTTCTGGCAGCAGGTTTGATAGTCGGCGTGGCTTTCATGTTCGGCGGTAAAGGCGGTAAAGCAGTTAAGAAAGAAAAAACCAAGAAAACCAAGAAATCCGAGAAGACCGAAGCAACTCCGCCGCCGGAGCCGGCACCTGAAGGCGAAAGCGTTTAAGAATTTCTAAAGGTCAGTTTCATTCGGCCCTTTTTGAGCAGAGAAAAGGGCCGTTTTATTGCGCAAAAAAAGCGAGCCTCTCTTCCATTTTATCCAAGAAAAAACTATTTGGTGAGAGTTGCATATATTTTGAAAGTTTATTCTTGACGGATAAATACAAATAGGTTTTATTTATGGGCGTTGTTGAAAAACTAAGGAATCGGCAGGCTGTGATAGCTTGCAAGTAAAAGATTTGAGTATTTTATAGGACGGTTAAAGGGAAATTTACCTGTCTTGAATTTTTTGGAAAGGATAGAACAATGCGAACTGTGAAACTTTCGGCGCTTTTTCTTTTATGTTCTTTTGTCGCGATAAATGGTTGCGTATCAGAGCAGCAATATAAAGATCTAAAAGTACAAAACGACACACAGCAAAAACGGATAGCTGAGCTTGAGAGTGAATTACAAACAGCCAAGGTTAGCCTTGAGCAGTTAAAAAGACAGCTCGAAAGTGCAGAAGGCCGCGGCGGTATTGAGGTAAGCGCACTGCAACAAAAAATTGCTGCGCTTGAGGAAGACCTTGGGAAAAAGAAAGAGTTGATTGCTTCGATGCAGCAGCAATTGCTTACTGGCGGAGCATCACTGCCGGCGGAACTGAGCACTATGCTGGAGGATTTTGCCAAGGACAAGGAAATGGTCGAGTACGATTCAAGCCGGGGGATAGTTAAGTTCAAAAGCGATTTGCTTTTTGAACCCGGCAGTGACATAGTGGCACCTGCGGCTGGTGAAGTAGTCAAGGCACTATGTAAAATCCTGAATTCAGAACAGGGTAAGAAATTTGATATTATAATTGCCGGCCACACCGACGATATTCGTATCGGCAAGCCTGATACTCGTACAAAACATCCGACCAACTGGCACCTGTCGGCTCACAGAGCAATATCAGTACTGGATATAATGGCGAACAGCGGAGTAAGCTCGGAACGTATGAGCGTACGAGGTTTTGGTGAGTTCCGGCCGATTGCGCCGAATAAGCCTGACAAAAAAGGCAATCCCCAAAACAGACGGGTCGAGATTTACATTGTTCCCAAGGGAGTGTAGTCACGAATCGCAGTTAGACTTACTAACTGAAAAAAACGAGGTATGAGCACCGGCATACGAGAATGGCAGAGCGTACTTTAATTATTATCAAGCCGGACGGTATACAGCGGCACCTGGCCGGTGAAATAATCGGGCGATTTGAAAGAAAAGGCTTTAAGCTCGTTGCCGCAAAATTTATGCAAATCTCTAAAGAGCTTGCCCGCCAACTCTACGCTGTTCATCAGGGCAAGCCGTTTTTCGAAGGTTTAGTAAAGCATTTGTCTTCAGCACCGTCACTTGTAATGGTTTGGGAAGCTGAGGGCGTTACAGATATGGCACGGAAAATGCTGGGGGCCACTTTCGGCTATGACGCTGAGCCTGGTAGTATTCGAGGGGATTTAAGTTCTTCAAGGGGGTATAATCTTGTCCACGGGTCGGATAGTGTTAAATCAGCTGAGCAGGAAATCAAGATATTTTTCGGGCCTGATGAAATCATCGATTACAAATTAGCCGATGAAAAGTGGCTCTACGGCAAAAATGATTAAGTGGCTTCGCAATTCAAAGTAAAAAGTCTGGGACGTCACAACCCTCTTATTCAGGCGGTTCAAATTTATAACCTATTTCCCTTATAGTGCGTATTAAAACCGGATTGTGCGGATTAGCTTCTATCTTATCCCTAAGCGTGGTAACAAAGCGGTCGATGCCGCGCTGGCCTGTAAAAGAATCATAACCCCAGACCTTGTTGAGTATTTCATCACGTGTAAGAGCCCTGCCCGGCATTCTGGCAAACAACTCCAGAAGACTAAACTCCTTCGGTGACAGTTTAATTTCTTTACCTTTACGCGTCAGTTTTCTTGCCGGGATATCGAGCTTAAAATCTGCAAACTCATAAACGTCCTGCTTCGCCTGTTTTCTTCGTCGCAAAAATGCTGCCGCCCGCGCCAAAAGCTCCTTTATGCTGAAAGGTTTGGTGACATAATCATCTGCCCCAAGGTTCAACCCCAAAATTATGTCTGATTCCTCTCCCTTGGCAGTTAGCATTATTATCGGCATATCCAAACTTTCCTGGCGGATAAGTCTGCAAACCTCATACCCATTTATCTTCGGCAGCATAATATCGAGAATAATAAGGTCGGGCTTTTTATCAAGGGCCATATTTAGTCCTTCCTCGCCATCGGCTGCCGTTAGTACGTGATAACCTTTGAACTCAAAGTTATCCTTCAGGCCCCGCAACATAGCGGGGTCATCTTCAATTATCAGTATTGTTTCCATCCGGTTCGGGCCGTTCAAATATGTAGCCCGCCTCTTTAGTATGAATGTATGTTGGGGCGTTCGGGTCTGGTTCAACCTTACTTCGCAGGGTATTAACAAGACGGTCAACGTCCCGTAAACCAATAAAGTGACTGTGGCCCCACACAGCACTGAGTATCTCCTGGCGCATAAGGGTATCTCCTGACCTTCTAAGAAACAGATGCAGCATTTTGAATTCCTCAGGTGTAAGCGTAATTTCTTTGCCATCGCGTACAAAAGTGGAGTCGATAATATTCAGGAGACAATTGCCAAATTCATATACCTGCGGCTGTTCATCTCTTCTGCGTCGTCGTAAAGCCTCTGCTCTGGCCAGTAATACTTTTATACTGAAGGGCTTGGTGACATAATCATCTGCTCCGAGATTCAGCCCCAATACAATATCTTTTTCCTGGTCTTTGGCAGTCAGCATTATAATAGGAGTATTCAGGTTTTTTTTGCGGATGAGGCTGCATACTTCATAGCCATTTAATTTTGGCAACATAATATCGAGGATAATAAGGTCTGGTTTTTCAGTCATTGCGGCCTTGAGGCCCAGTTCGCCATCTGTAGCTGTTTTAACCTGGTAGCCTTTTGATTCGAAGTTGTCTTTGAGGCCGCGCAGCATTGTGGGGTTGTCTTCAATTACAAGAACGGTTTTCATATTCATGCTCCTTATTCAATCTGTTTCGACCAACAACAGAGAATAACCAGCAAACCCTTCAATTTTTTATGAAGAAGCCGGCGAAATCATCTATATTCTGGGCGTTGAACTTAAAGTCTCGGATTTTCCCGTCGCCATACCGGTGGAAAGTCAGAAATCCATGACTGCACCCAAACAGATCCTTTTTCTGCGGAATCAGTACGGTTTTTCCCGGTATTGGGAAACCGGAAATGCTGAGACGATCGTTTTCAACTAACAAATGATACATCTTTTGCCGCTCAACTGAGTAATAATCGCCGCGGTACTCTGCAAGGTCGAGCCCCGCGACTGGTTGAACCGGCTCAGCCTTACCCTCTCCTTTACCGTTTCGGGCAATGTCAATACTGAATTTTCCAGTAGATGAGTCTTCCACGAAGCGGTACTCAAGACCCTTTTGTCCTTTGACTGCCAAGGTGCTCTTGTCAACAGGGATCAAGTCATCGTTAAGCACGCGATCAAAACCGTAGTAGTTCTCCAGTAACTGGCGGGAAAGCCGTTTTTCATCGCCGACAATCCCGATAAAAGTTTTGTCATCTTTCTTATAAAAACCCTCGTATTTATTCAGCAAATTCGCATCGACGGCAACCACTGCTAATTCCTCGGATTGAACAGTCCGTTTCTCCCTCCACCACACGGGCGTCCCAATCTCGTCCAACAAAACGTCTTCAAGGTACTCGTACAGTGCCTGTGTCATTGCCAGATCACTCCCGATGTTGCTCAATACGATGTAACAGGCATCTAACTCCATTAACTTGGTCATACGTGACCTGAATCCGAAGCTCGATCCCTCACCTATTCCCAATATGGTTAGTTTCTTACCCTCGTTGCCGCCGGAAATAAAACTAAGACCGCCCACATAAGACATACCAATAG
>JBAPXT010000342.1:0-1945 GCA_049284355.1 Sedimentisphaerales bacterium | reverse complement strand
GAGCGGCTAGACAAGAAGATGACATCCGCTTATCTTTCTGTACTGGATACCAGCCGTAAGTATAAGATTAATATGAGACAAGCAGCGTATGTGCTGGCGGTGGGACGTGTGGTTGAAGCTATGAAGCTGCGCGGCTGGGTCTAATTTAAGTCTCTTAAAATTGAGTTAACATTGGTATACCACGTGCTAAAAGTTAACAATGACAGCACGTGGTATACTTTTATTCAAGAGTTATTTTAAGGTTTTTCAAAGGGGTTTTTCATGTCTGCTGAAGTTGATATTATCATCATCGGTGCGGGCGTGGTAGGACTGGCTATTGCTGCCGAAGTATCCCGCACCAATAAAAACGTCTTTGTTTTCGAGAAAAACTGTACTTTTGGTCTGGAGACAAGCAGCCGTAACAGCGAAGTTATCCACGCGGGGATGTATTACCCCGACGATTCCCTGAAGGCTAAATTCTGTGTCATCGGCAACCATCTTCTTTACGAATTTTGTGATAAATACAACATCAATTACAAACGGCTGGGTAAACTAATCGTGGCGGCTAACGATGCTGAGACCAAAGAACTAGAGAGACTTCACAACCAGGGCCTCAAGAACGGAGTCAGCGACCTACAAATGCTTAACCGTGATGAAATCAAGATTTTAGAACCAAATGTGGAAGCAGTCGCCGGGCTTCTCTCCCCTTCTACCGGGGTTCTTGACTCTCACGATTTAATGCGGACATTTTGTGGTTGTGCGAAAGAGAATGGAGGTGTGTTTGTCTTTGGTGCCGAGGTGATTAATATCCACAGAAATGTCGGTGAATATGAAGTAGGTATTCAAGACAGTGAGAGGACTTATTCAATTTCCGGTAGGGTGGTGATAAATGCGGCGGGCCTCTTCAGTGATAGAGTAGCACAATTGGCGGGGATTGATGTGGAAAAAGCCGGGTACAAACTTCACTATTGTAAAGGCGAATATTTCAGCCTGAACCCGAAGATCAGGCGATTGGTGAACAGGCTGGTCTACCCTGTCCCCGAACAGGCGGCGTTGGGTGTTCACATCACTCTTTCCCTCGATGGCAGTATGAGGTTGGGCCCAAACGTAAAATTCACCGATACTATTGAATACTCACTAGACGAAAGCGACAAAGCGGAATTCTATCAGGCGGCTCACAGATATTTGCCGTCAATTGAGTTTAATGACCTGGCGCCGGATTTCGTCGGTGTCAGACCAAAACTACAGGCAAAGGGAAAAGGTTTTCGCGACTTTGTTATCAGGAATGAGGCAGATAAGGGATTACCCGGGTTTATTAGTCTCATCGGGATAGAATCGCCGGGGCTAACGGCTTCTCCGGCAATTGCGAAATATGTGGCGGCAATGGTCAAAGAAATATTAAATTAGTCTTTGAGATTGGCGCTTTTATTCTATTTTAGAACGTTTTAGCCTGGGATAAACGAACGATGTTACTATCATTAAAAAGCCGCCAATCAGGCAAACCAGACTGACAAATCGCAGCGGTGAGATGACATCGTTCAACAGTATTCCCGGGACGTTGTTCAGTGCCTGTGGCATATTTAACTTGGCGAATTGTTGGAGGGCGAAGTATTTAGCAATCAGGACTACAGCCAACGCTCCGGCGCCGTAAATGAAAAAGACAATACCCAGGTTACGGCAGGAGTCTTTAACACTACGACAAATCAAAATAATGCCCAGAATAAACACGATAATCAAAGCGATAAGACAGGCAAACCCGAGACGGAAATATCCTACGTAGGTTTTAACTTCTTTTAAAACATTTTCAAAATCCCGGGTAGACTGATCAATACTGTTTCTGGCATCAGTAAGGCTATCCTGCACTTTGGTCAAAGCTGTCGTGATATCCCCGGAGATGTTCAAACCCAAATCAGCTGAATTCAATTCAAGGGTGGAAATTGCCGGTTGAACATCAGCGGTAAAATAC
>JBAPXT010000341.1:0-3648 GCA_049284355.1 Sedimentisphaerales bacterium | reverse complement strand
GCATAACATCGGTCAATTCAATTTTGTTGCCTCTGCCAATACCAAAGCTGCCTGTTGCCCATTCGCCCACACCATCCATTGTCAAGATGGCTGCTTCTTCAAAGGGCGAGGGGAAAAAGGCACTGGCGGCGTGGGATTCGTGGTGTTCAGTAAAGACATATCGGCCTTTGTATTTGTGGCCGAGGGCTTTGTCCATTTCTCTCGGCAGGTGGAGTTTCTGCCGAAGCCATAACGGCATACCCATTAAGAATTGTCCGAAACCTCGTGGGGCATAAGCAATGTAGGACTCGAGCAGCCGCTCAAATTTCAACAGCGGCTTCTCATAGAAAACGACATAATCAAGTTTATCAGCGGTGACCTCGCCTGCCTGAAGACAATATTCAACAGCATTTGAGGGAAATCGGTTGTCGTGCTTAATTCTTGTAAATCGTTCTTCCTGTGCGGCGGCGATAATTTCGCCGTCCCGCACAAGAGCTGCTGCGCTGTCGTGGTAGAAGGCCGATATTCCCAGGATATTCATGCCATAATTATAAGCTACATTGGCTAAGACGCAAGTGCCCCGTCAGATACGATAAAATGCTTTTTTTTGTAATAAAAACGGTTTGGGCTTGCAATTTTCCTAAAGGTGAGTATATTCGTAGGGTTTTATGGCGATTATGACAATAACCTGAGCATATAAATCGGGAGTATATTGATGTCGAGAGTGTGTCTTTTTACGGGTAAGCGGACGAAAAGCGGCAATACTATCAAACGGCGCGGCAAGGCAAAGTACCTTGGCGGGGTCGGCAGGAAAGTCACCGGCATTACGAAAAGGAAGTTTAAGCCGAATATACAAACGGTCCGGGCGGTTATCGATGGTAAGGTCAGCAGGATTAAGGTTTCCGCCAAGGCAATACGTATGGGGCTGGTTCAAAAGCCGCTTAAACGAAAATACAAGCCGGAAGAATAAAGAGCGTAAAAATATAAGTTTTATGTGTTGAAATTGGCGGGGCGGGTTTTGCCTCGCTTTTTTTATTTTAGGCGGAAAGAAATGGGGAAAAAGATTGACCAAGCAGAGGTGAGGAAGGTCGCTAAATTATCCCGTCTGGATTTGGGCGAAGAGGAAATCAAGGAATTTACGGGGCAATTAAGTGCAATTCTTGACTACGTGGCAAAAATGAACGAGCTGGATACCACGGGCGTTGAGCCGCTGGCACATTGTCTGCCGATAAGCAATGTTTTCCGTGAAGATGTTGTCAAGGAGTCACTGGGAACTGAAAAGACGCTGGCAAATGCGCCGCAGCGAGACGGGGCGTTTTTCAAGGTGCCGAAGATACTGGAAGAATCATAGGCATTGATAATTGATGAACGATTATTAAAACGCGGGGCATGATATGAAAAAAGGGTTGTATATTGGGATTATGGTTTGTCTGGGATGCGGAGCGGCTATGGCGGTGAAGATGGGAAAAGCAGATGGACAAAGCGAACAGGCCTTCAGCAAAAAAATAACAAAAACGGTGGAGTGCAAATACCTGCTGTATTTACCTGCCGACTATGAAAAGGACGCCAGGAAGAAATGGCCATTGATGATGTTTTTGCACGGCAAAAGCCAATGGGGCAACAATCTTGAACTTGTCAAAAAGCACGGGCCGCCGAAAATGATTGCGGAGGGCAAGAGCTTTGATTTTATTATCGTTTCGCCTCAATGTCCCAATGATATATTTTGGCCTGAGCAGACAGATGTCCTTATAAATCTCCTCGATGAGATTGAAAAGAAATACCGCGTCGATACCGACAGGGTGTATTTGACTGGCTTGAGTATGGGAGGATTCGGAACGTGGACTTTGGCGGAAAAATATCCGCAGCGATTCGCGGCCATTGCGCCGATATGCGGCGGTAGCGAGCAATACTTAGCATATCGGCTTAAAAACGTGCCGGTATGGGCGTTTCACGGTGCCAGAGACAGATTAGTGCCTGTGCAAAGGTCGCAGGAAATGGTCGATGAAGTTAAGGCAGCGGGCGGAGATGCAAAACTTAAGATTTATCCCAACGCGGAGCACGATTCGTGGACGGCAACTTATGATAATCCGCAACTTTATGAGTGGTTTTTATCGCATAGGATAAGTGACAGGAAAAAGTGACGGATTTGTGATGGATTGGCAAAGCGCAAAACAATTGCGGGATAAAATTAAAGCCGGCAAGATTAGCAGTGTCGATGCGACTAAGGCGGTTTTTGAGCGCATTGCAAAAGTCGAGCCAATTATCGGGGCGTTCATAAGCACGTTTGAAGAGCAGGCGATTCAAAAAGCAACCGAAGTTGATAAACGTATTGCCGCTGGTGAAAAAGTTGGACAATTGGCAGGCGTACCTGTTGCAATCAAAGACGTTATGTGCACAAAGTTCGGTACGACAACGTGCGCATCGAAGATACTTGCCAACTTTCACGCCCCTTATAACGCGACAGTGGTTAATAAACTGCTAGCCGCTGACGCGATTATAGTCGGAAAAACCAACTGCGACGAATTCGCGATGGGCTCAAGCACCGAGAATTCAGGGCTAAAACGCACCGTGAACCCTTGGGATACAAATCGAGTTCCTGGGGGAAGCAGCGGAGGTTCAGCGTCAGCAGTGGCGGCGGGACTTTGTTTCGCGGCGTTTGGTTCTGATACCGGCGGCTCGATACGGCAGCCGGCGAGTTTCTGCGGGGTAGTGGGACTGAAGCCAACTTACGGGAGGGTTTCAAGATTCGGACTCGTTGCATACGGTTCGAGCTTAGAACAGATTGGGCCAATTACTCGAACGGTCGAAGATTGTGCGATGATGATGAATGTTATAGCGGGGCACGATGAGAAAGACAGCACGAGCGTAAGCGAATCGGTCTCGCCGGTCTGCAACTATTTCGGAAAACTCGATGAGCCAATAAGCAGGCTGAAAGTTGGTGTCGTGCCGGGACTGAACGCAGGCAGCGATGGTGATGTGCAGAAGGCAATTAGTGAGGCGATTGAGGTCTATAAAAAACTCGGGGCTGAAATAGTTGAAATAAAAATGCCGCATTTTGATTATGCAATTGCGGCTTATTATGTAATAGCTACGGCTGAGGCGTCGAGTAATCTGGCGAGATATGACGGTGTGCATTACGGGCACCGAACGAAAAATCCTAAAGATTATATCGAGGTCTATACGAAGTCGCGGGCGGAGGGATTCGGCAAAGAGGTCAAGAGGCGAATAATGTTAGGCACATACGCACTATCAAGCGGCTATTATGATGCGTATTACCTGAAGGCGCTTAAGGTCAGGAATTTGATACGCGGAGATTTTACCAAGGCGTTCGAGAGATGCGATTGCATTATGATGCCTGTTTCGCCGATGACCGCTTTTAAGATTGGGGAAAAGGTCGATGACCCGCTGACGATGTATCTTACTGATATTTATACAATAGCAGTTAATTTGGCTGGCGTTCCGGGGATAAGCATTCCGTGCGGATTCGACGACAAGAATTTACCAATCGGCCTGCAAATTCTCTCACCGGCATTTAGCGAAGATAAATTATTACGAATTGCGAGAATGTACGAAAAAGAAACCGATTGGCATAAGAAAAGACCATCGATTAATGAGTAAAGTTGATTACAAAGTTCTGGTGGGTTTGGAAATTCACGTGCAGCTTTGCAC
>JBAPXT010000340.1:0-2140 GCA_049284355.1 Sedimentisphaerales bacterium | reverse complement strand
ATGTTGTTGTCCAGCGAATATGTCAGTCTAATTGTTCAGCGATTTTGTCAGTACTCCTTAATCAAAATAGGTTCTGAATTTTCCTTTCCATGGATGATTAGGTGATACTTTAGAATAAATACGTGGTGCCGATTGCTTTGCTATAACTGGCATCCTAAGCCGTGTAGATTCCAGGGGTGCAGGACAGGTATCCAAACATTGGTTCCCATAATACACTGCTAGTTTCCCGTTTAATCCGGCATATATTTGCACCTTGCAACGTGCATAACTGGCTCTCTCCGGACGCGGCAGTATTCGCAGTCTGTGATTTACAAAACGTACTACATTATCCGATCCGACGATACGCGGGTATTTGTAGCAGAAGTATTCGTCTGCCTTAAAACCCGTTTCTGGTTTTCGATAAGCTGACCCTGTTTCCTGGGGAGATACCCTGAAGCGTCGATTGTATTCCGGTAAAAATGACTTTAGTACCTGATTGGCAGTCTCTCGGGTGTTAGCTCTTGCCAATCTTAATTCACTGGTTAAACGATCCTGAAAAGTCTTCCATAATCTCTCTATTCTTCCTTTAGCCTCGGGGGAATTGGCCGCGATAGAATTAATACCCAATTCACTCAAAAGTCTGCCGATTTGTGTCAGGGGTTTACTGCCAGCTAGTTGTTCTTCTAACGAAGCTTCCTTATCCCGGGCAACCTCAAAGATACTGTGCCGGTCATGGTATAAAGCCAGGGGAATGCCCCGTTTAAGCGTGATGTCTTTTAACATTAACATATAGCCTTTGCTATCCTCGTGCTCCTGGAAGTAAGCATAAGGCACATCATTGGTGGCATCGTCTATAGCGCCAATCAAACACAATTCAGGTCCACGTCCTTCCAGCCAATCATGAGGACTACCATCTGTCTGTAACAACTGGCCTTCTTGAGGATAACGTTCTCTTCGACTCCGATGTTTGGGCGCCCGCCTTTTTTGAGGACTTCTGATACCCTGGGCAAGTAAGATTCTCCGTACGGTGGATCGAGATAAGCTTATTCCTTCTTTATCCGCCAGTTTCTCGGTGAAATGCTGCTGATTAAATCCACAATATTTGTCCCTGGCCAACTCCACTACCTGCTGCCTCAACTCTTTCTCGATGGTGTTCACCGGTTTACGGCCGCGATTCCCATGCGCTAAAGCTGACGCTCCCTCCTTTCTATAGGCCGTCAGGATCCTCCAAACATGACGCGGGCTAAGCTCTAATAGCCCGGCTGCTTTGTCTACCGTTAATTTCTTGCCTTCTATTTGATTCATTACTACAAGCCTTGTCTGTTCTTTCCGGTTCAATGTCACTTCTTCCTTCATACTGACATTTTCCCTGAACAGTTAACTACTGACAATATCCTAGAACATTAACATACAATATAATCATAATTGCAAGAAGATTAAGATTGGTTTATACTGAGGCAAAAGATATTTTCAGAAGCAATTAACACCCTATTTTTGCAGAGGTACGTATCTTTTTATATGAATATTCGTTATATTTGGAAAGGGACGGCAAGTAACTTTTATTTTTTTGAAAAATATATGTAAGGTTTTCCCGATATTTTCGTATAAATATATATAAGGGTTTTCAAAAAGATTGAATAAGACGAAGAGATTACATAAATGAAACGGATTATCGCGAGTTTGTTTTTATCAGGTTTATTTGTGCTGAATGGTTGTGTTGGTTTAACTCGTTCGGCAACGCAAACAACATCTCAAGCTATTGTGGCTAAAACTATTTCTGCGATGAATTCAGTAAAATCATTTAATTTAGATACCGATATTACAAATACATACAAAATTATTGAGGGAGCTCAAACCGATACAACGGAATGGAAAGGCACCAAACTCGTTGACGTCTCTAATAGGGAGATGGCGATGAAGATGACAATACCTCAAATATACTCTGGAGCGAATTTAAGCGCTTCTCTCGAAATGTACTTCAAGGATGGAGAAGAATATCTTCAAGGACCCTATGCGGAAAATCCATGGACCAAAACCCGGTTTGATAATTCTTTGTGGAAACGCGAGACCCAGATTCCGTATATCACGGAAATACTAAAAACCGCAACTCAGGTTAGCCAGTTGGATAATGAAAAGGTTAATGGTGTCGATTGTTATGTTC
>JBAPXT010000339.1:0-17378 GCA_049284355.1 Sedimentisphaerales bacterium | reverse complement strand
ATTTAGCAGAGCGGATAAAAAATGGAGCACTCGGTTTGGCGATAAAGCGAGGGGCGTAATAAAACTGGCAATTTGTTTTAAGGACAAAAAAATGAACACGGACGTTCAGGATTTTACGTCGTTAGTTGGACGAAAATCGCATAAATCAACAAGGCCGGAAACTAAGCAGTTTCTGGCCCTGCTTTCTATTAAAAATGTCGATTTAAAGAATCGGCGTATTGAAGCTATCGCTTCGACTGGCAGCGTTGACCGCGATACCGAGATTATCGAGCCGTCAGCATTTGAGCAGAGCCTTCCAGATTATGTTGCCAAAAATAATGTTGTTCTTACGGGACATCAACATCGATTAGATTCGGGACATTCTCCCGTAGTAGCAAATGTCGTATCAGCAAAATTAACACCGCTTGGCTTGGTAGTTGTTCTGGAATTTCACGATATAACAGAACTTGCCGAAGAATACTGGCAGCTTTATAGCCAGAAAAAACAAAAGGCTTTATCCGTTGGGTTTGTGCCCAAAAAGGGTGGCTGGGAAACGCGTGATGGTAATAAAATCTATGTCCATACAGAAGTTGAATTGATAGAAATTAGCGTTGTGCCGGTCGGCTCAAATCGCGATGCATTAACCAAATCGAAGCAGCGTAAGGCGGATTTCGTAGCCGACAAAATCACTCAGCGTCAATTTGAAAAACGTGAAGATGAATTCGCCAAGATATTACTTACAGGCGATTTTAAAGTGGTAGGGATACCGGATATTGAGGAAGATGAATTTGATTTATCCGGCGAAGCGGATTTAGAACCGGAGCCGGATTACGTGAAAATTGCTAAGGCAAATTAAGTTTTTACAAAGTAAAAATTATGCGGGTATGCGTGGAATGTATCACTGCCGGTAAGCCGCGTGCTGCGGTGTATTGTTGCGTATATCTTTCGCGGAGCATAGTTAACTGTTCGTTTCAGTCAGCGGGCGGGGCTACCACGGACCGCCCGTATTTTTCCGTGGGACGTGGACGATTTTAAAACTACGAATTTATGAGGTTTAACCATGTACGCGACTATTGAAAAAGTAAAAGAAGGTTTTGAGGCCGCGAGCGAGCGTATGGCTTCTATCGAGAAGGAAACGCAGACCGGCTTCCAGGAGACGCAGGCGGCTTACAAAGAGCTTGCCAAGCAGCTCAGGCTTTATGCTCACTCAATTCTCGATAAGAGTATGCAGGCCGGTGAGTATCAGGGCTTCTGGCAAAATGATGAACAGGCCAAAGAGTTTGGCGGGCTGGTGCTGGCACTTGCCGGAAGGCAGTGCAAGGATATGGACACGATTGAAAACCCACTCGGCGGGGCACTTGTACCCACTGAATTAAGCCGCGTGATGATTCAAAAGCTCGGCCAATACGGGAAATTCCGCCGTAATAGCCTGGTTGTTCAAATGGGCAGCGGTAATCAGAAGGTCCCGCGTGTCACTACCGACCTGACGATTTACTGTCCTGACCAGGGCGGTTCAATTCAAAAGAGTGATGTCAAGGTCGATATGGTCGGATTGAACACGAGAAAATTCGCCTGCCTGACTGTTATCAATCGCGAACTTGATGAGGATTCCATCATCGGCCTGGGCGAGATTGTCGGCCTGTCGATTACCCGCTCGATGGCGAAAAAAGAGGATGAGGTCGGCTTTATGGGCGACGGCACGTCGGATTATTTCGGTATGCTCGGAATAATCGGTGCGATGCTTAAAATTGCCCCTGACCTATCTGACATTCCTGGCCTTATCATCGGCAGCGGCAATACCTACCCTAAATTGTCGCTCGATGATTTTACCAATGTCGTTGGCCTCTTGCCGAGTGACGCAGACGATGGTGCATCGTGGTTTATGAACAAAAAGTTTTACTACGGCGTTGTTTATAAACTGGCCAGGGCTGCCGGTGTTGCGAACATCTTTGAGATTTTGTCTAACCAAAAGGGCCGTTACCTTATGGGTTATCCGGTCGAGTTTATCCATTGTATGCCGTATGAAGCAGCCAACAGCCAGATTTGTGCTTTGCTCGGTGATTTAAAGCTCGGTGCTTATCTGGGCGAGCGGCGAATGCTGGAGATTGCCCGCTCTGATGAAGTGCTTTTCGGCAACGACCAAATTGCAATCAGAGGCACTGAGCGAATCGACGTTGCAGCTCACGGTGTCGGCGATAAGGACGAGCCAGGTTCGATTGTCGGGTTGATTACTAAAGGCAGTTGAACACCTTGAACTTGCACATAATAGGCGTTTGAAACCTGTTTTTAACAACACAAATTGGAGTTTAAAAAATGATTGAAGTTCAAGATACCAAACGGGTAATTTTGCTGCCGCCCCAGCTTAAAAATGGCGGGGCTTTTGTGGGTAATACCTACGTGGATTGTGCCGGTTGTGGACACCTGCGAGTCGAGTTTATTATCGGCACTACCGATGTTGCAGTCGGCTCAGGTGATGCGGCTACGCCGCCGAAACTTGAGGAATGCGACACGACAGACGGCTCATACACGGATATAACTGACGCAGAGCTTGCCGCCGTGCTCGGAACTGGTGACGACAACAAGGTCAAAGCAATCGACGTGAACCTGACGCATTCGCATAAGCGATATGTCGAGGTCAATGCTCCAACGGCTGACAGTGGTAGTACGGGATGCAATCTGTGTATTATCGCAACCTTGTCCAAACCAAACATCTCGCCGAAAGATGCAGACGGCCAGGGACTTGCCGAGCTGGTTGTAGTGTGATTTGTTTGAAATAACCAGGCCGGCGGGATGTATCGGCGGCCTGGCTGGTTGATACCCACATAGCAGCAACCAGGGCGGGAGATTCGGTTTAACCGCCCTGGTTGCAGCGTTAAGGAGTAAACGGTGGCTAAAGAAGTAAATATACACGTAAAAACCACAGGGACCAGCGAGACTAAACAACAAATTGACGACGTTGCTCGCTCAACGGAGGAGATGGGGGCAAAAACTTCGCGTGCTGCCGGTTGGATGAAAAGTGCGTTCGAGGTTATCAGCGGGGTTGCCATACTTACAGCCATAGCAACTACAGCGAGGAAAATTTCAGAATTTTTTGATAATATAAAAACGCGGGCCGATGAAGCTGTTCGCAGCACCCAGGAATTACGAGCCGCTTATAAAGACTTGTTTGAAGCACTCAATGCTTTCGACGAAAAAAGCAGAAAAACTATCACTAAAGAAACTGAGCTTCTTTTACAAAAAACAGCCACGCCGCAAGCACTTGGCTTGCCTATCATAAATGCCTATACGCGACAATTTCAAGGTCTCCTTGGAGCTGGTCAGATTACACAAGGGCAATATGACCAGGGCTTAAAAGAGATGCTCGGCTGGGGTGTTCGACACGGCAGAGAAGCCACTCCAGAGCTTATATCTATAATGGCAGGCTGGGGAATGAATACGCCAGGGCAGCAAGGTGAATTTCGTCGGATGATTTCCGCCGCATCTCAAAAAGCTGGTCTGACCGAAGAGGATATGATAGAAGCTTTAAGTCGCGGAATGCCCACAATAAAAGCGTTGGGATGGACCCCGCAACAATCATTAGAAGACATAGCTACGCTTGCGCAAGGTGAAGTTGGCCGCAAAAAAACGATGATGCCAGCGGCAGTATTGCAGGCTCTAATAACACCGCAATTATCTGAAACTCAGAAAATGCGTATTCCTAAAGAAATTGCCGAAGACCCCCAGCAACTTCTCGCTTATTTAGGGACAAAACGCGGACAGATGAGTCAAAAATTATTTCTCAGAACACTTGTTAATATATACGGTGGCGAGGCTGCTCCTGGCGTCTTTAAGCTTCTCGAAGCCCCTGGTGGCGATATAAGTGAAACATTGAAACAGGCGGCAGGACCGGAAGGTATCAATGCCGAAATAGCAGACGAAAGAGCCAGAAAAACTACGCTCGAATCACTCCAGGCAGCAACGGAATCAAAAGCAAATCTAATCAGACTGCCTGCAACGACAGCCGAAGAATATATGGAAAAAATCAGGAAGATTGGTGCTGAATACCAAGCGAAAGAGCGTATTCGTCATCCCTGGTTGCAAGCTATTAGAGATATTTATTTCCCTGGAGTGGGGGAGAGGGTTCTGAGGGTAGATGTTCCCGTAGAAGAGCAAAAAGAGAATGCCGCTTATCAAGCCTGGTATGAAAATTTAACCTCCGAAGAAAAAAATCAAGTACCATGGTTTAAAGGATATCACGATGTTTGGAACGAAAAAACTCCGCAACAACAATACCGCGATTTGATGCAAATAGACGCAGCTCCAACCATTCATCATCATAACGAAAATATTATAATTTTTAATCCAGTTGTAGGTTCTGGTGAGGATAGAGGCATAGGTCCCAGAATCCCTTTAAGTATAAAATAAAACGGGTTTAAACCGGCTGTAATAGTCTTTTATAAGATGGCTGAAATAACAAAAAAAAAGTGCAAAAAGTGTGGCGGGAAGAAACCTCACAAAGCTTTTTCTAAAAACAAAAAATCACCCGATGGCCTTGTTGCTTACTGCAAATCCTGCATGAAAATCTATCAAGCGGGTTACAAAAAACGTGGCTCTTTGCCTATCTCCAAAACCTGTGAGCTTCACGATTTAGAATGTACCTGTAAAAAATGCGAAAAAAGGAGCAAGCAAATATACAAAAACAAGCTCACCCAAAAAAACGTCATCGAGGCAGAAAGGTTAGGGATTCAAAGCTGGAATCAGATTGATAGTGTATTACAGGAAATGGCCGAGTTACAAAGCCGCATAAACGATGAAGAGGCAAATTGCGAAGAGCGAATTTCTCTGATTAAAAAATACTCTGAGGAGATAATTGACCCCTGGATTGCTCACCAGATAACTTTACAAATTATGCTACAGAATTTTTTAAGAAAAGATGGCAGGAAAAGACTTATTCGCAAATACTGTTTTGGGACAATAAAGCTTTTTCGCGGCCAATTGAAAATCCAGTTTAATGTTGACCTGGCAAAACAAAGGATGGGGAAACCGTGAAGTGGACTACAATCAAAAATTATTTATTGGCCGCCGTTCGGACGGTAGCAACTCTTGTATTATTGATTATGAATTGTACGCAGCGGCGATTGATGGACTGGCTGCTGTGCTCGCGTTTGAATCCTTACTTACATAAGGCCAAGCGGTCTGATTGCTCCGAGCGAAAATATACGGTCCAGCAGATTTTAAGTCTCTGGGAGAAAAAGAGCAATCGAACAGTAGCGAATGACCGGCGGGTGTTTGAGGCCACCAAGTGGGGCCAGCAGGTGATTAGAAGCAATCCTGACCGCCATTTGTACGCGGTACTTTATCCCACCAGGCAAGAAAATTTAACCCGCATCGGGAACGTGCTCCGAGCGATGGACGCTGAGGCGTTCGGCAAAGTAACGCGGAACGCCAAAAAGATGCAAGCTACGATGCGGTAAGTAGTAGAATTACTGATATTGTTATTGTCGTAAGCGTAATTATATCGCCGTTTTTGATGTTAAAATAGGCAATATAGAGGTTTGGGGGGTCTAAACATATCAAGCAATAACCAAATGTCCAAAGTTTGTCCCATCTTTCAGAACTTTCTCCCATTTAGAACGGTACACTACAACGGTAAACTACATTCATGGTGAACCCCTTCCTTGTTTAACCACCATCATCTTGGACTAATCTGGGCCAACTCTTTGGGTTAACTTTCCGCCCCGGCTAAATTTTACCCCGTCTTTTTGCCCTTTAATTGCACATTTTTTAAGTATTAGCTTAACAATATTGGTATTTTAATATATTACATAACAAAAGTCAAGTGTTTTGCAACATTTTTTGTAAATTTTCTATAAAGTTTACTATTTATTAAACACTTATCTTTTAATCCCCCTTTTTGACTAAAATACCGGCAGAATCACATTGATTTAAGCCGGCCGGTAAGCCATAATTAATCAGCTGTAGCGAAAAATAATAAATGTTGGACCGGCCTTAAAAATCACCGGAAAAGCTTTAAACCGCTACTGATAATAGGTTTGAGGGAGAAGTCGATGCCGGATAAAAGGAAAAAATCCGCGGAACCTGGGGATAGCAAGCTTCAGCACAAACAAGCGGAAGGCTCGCTGCAAAAAAGCGAACTACTCTATCAAACATTGATGAAAAACATTAACCTCGGAATTACCCTCATAAATACCGAATACAGAATAGTTGCGACAAATGTCGGGCAGGGTCTGATTTTAAGAAAGCCCCACAGCAAGCTTATTGGTGAGTATTGTTTCAGGGAATTCGAGAAACGCAGCGCAGTTTGTTCACACTGCCCCGGGAGGCGGGCTATGGCTACAGGACGTCCCGCGGAGGTTGAAACCGAAGGTGTCCGGGATGATGGCAGCCGTGTGCCGGCTCGTGTTCAGGCTTTTCCGGTCTTCGAGACCGATGGCACCGTAAAGGGTTTCCTTGAGGTTGTAGAAGATATTACCGAGCGCAAGCGGGTGGAAGAAGAGCTTCGGGAGAGCGAAATAAAGATACGTGCTATTTTTGACCAAACCTTCCAGTTTATTGGCTTGATGAATATTGATGGAACTCTTATAGAAGCGAATAGAGCGGCCCTGGAATTCAGTGGCATCGAGAGTTCGAGCGTTTTGAATAAACCCTTCTGGCAGGGCCCATGGTGGACCCATTCGCCTGAGCTCCAGGAAAAATTGCGCCGATCTGTGGGAAAAGCGGCCCGCGGAGAATTTATCCGTTTTGAGGCAACGCATGTTGCCAAGGACGGGATGTTGCACCATATTGATTTTTCTCTCAAGCCGGTGAAGGACGAGACCGGGAAAGTGATATTCCTGATTCCTGAAGGCCGCGACATCACCGAACACAGGCAGGCAGAGGAAAAGTTAAGAGAGTCCGAACAGAGATTTAAAGCCATTTTTGACAATACCCCCGATGGGATACTGCTGGCAGATGCGGAAAGCAAAAAATTCTACCTCGGCAATAAAGCAATTTGCCAAATGCTTGGTTGCAAGCCGGAAGAAATCAAAAATATGACAGTCTCGGATATCCATCTTAAGGAACATTTACCTTATGTTCTCGAACAGTTTGAGAAACTGGCCCGAAAAGAAATCACGCTGGCCGAAGATATTCCGGTCAAAAGAAAAGATGGCAGCGTTTTTTATGTTGATATTGGCTCATTTCCGATAGTATTGGCCGGGAAAACATATATCGCAGGTATTTTCAGAGATGTCACCGAGCGCAAAAGAATAGAGGAGGAGCTTAATATATATCGCGAGAAAATGGCTCAAGCTGAACGGCTCGCCTCACTGGGAACCTTAAGCGCAACAGTAGCTCACGAGATGACTCAGCCGCTTACAGTTATTCGTCTCTCAATTGAAAATTCGTTAGAGGACCTGCAAGCATCGTCTTGTCCGAAGACCGTCTTGGATGTGCTCAGGGACGGCCTTAATGAAGTTTCAAATGCGACCTCGGTAGTTGACAGATTTCGCAATTATGCACGGCAGTCTTCAAAAAAACCTCTCAGCGAAACAGACCTTGGCGCAGTCGCTGATAGAATTGTCCGGTTGTTGGGTAGGGCGGCTCAGCGCGCAAAAATGACCCTGCATCTCAAAGGTATGGACAAACTGCCGCCTGTATATTCGAACGAGAGAGACATCGAGCAGTTGTTATTCGCCCTGATTGAGAATGCAATACATGCCGCTGACGGCAAAAAAAACCATCGGCTTACTATCGAAGGTGTTGTAGAAGGTAAGAATATCGAGTTGCGATTCTCGGACAACTGCTCCGGTATAGACCCGGAAAATCTCGACAAAATTTTTGACCCGTTTTTCACTACCGGCGCCGATGATGCAAGAACAGGCCTGGGACTTCCCATTGTGCAGAAAATTATATCAGGATATGGAGGCAAAATTCGCGTCCAGAGCCGGCTTGGAAAAGGCACAACTTTTTATGTTACTTTGCCGATTTATTCTGAAACAGTCAAGTAAGGGCTTTTAATGACTGCTGACAGCCAGCACATATTTTTTGTCGATGACGAGCCTGCAGTATGCAAGTCTGTATCTGAGACCCTGCATCGCTCAGGATACGAGGTTAGTTGTTTCGCAGATGCCGACCACTGCCTCCAGCAATTGCAGATGCAAAGTTGCGATTTGCTCATTACCGATGTCAGAATGCCCGGCATGGACGGAATAGAACTGGTTCGTAGAGCTAAACACATTGTTCCGTGGTTGCCGGTTCTTGTGATAACCGGCTATGGCGATATCCCAATGGCCGTCAGGGCTGTAAAGGCAGGGGCGGTGGAATTTATCGAAAAACCCTTGGAAAAGCAAAGTCTCTTGGCATCTGTTCAGACAGCGCTAAAGCAGCAGGACATGGAAAACCTTCTCAAAGGCAAGGCGCTGACCAAAAATGAAATAACTATTTTGCGTCTAATCTTACATGGCAGCAGCAATAAGGAAATAGCCCACATGCTGCACCGTTCTGTCAGGACAATAGAAGACCATCGCTGTTGTATTATGCATAAGCTCGATGTGGACAATGTGATTGACCTGGTCAAAAGAGCTGCTGTTATGGGCCTGCCTGAACCACCGGAAGGCCAGTAGCCCCCAAAGCCATCCTAAGAAATCTTCTTACACCCCCAATTTTCAGCAGGTAAACCCACAAAAAGTTGAAAAATCCCGTAGTTACCACGATTGACTAAACGGACTACAAAAGTCTACACTTGATATAGATTGTTAGGCGTTTGTACCGTTATAACGACCAAAGCAGCAGGTGCTTACAGCGGGGAAATTGATAACTTGCGGCCCGCCGAATTGAGGCGGGATGCTGATATTTGAAAAGAGAAGAGGCTTAGGTACTTCCTCCTGAATTAGCTGGGTTTGACAGACGGCTGATTATCAATCGCTTGCCGGACCCAGCTTGAAAACAATCACCCTGGTGGGGTGTTTTTCGATAAGCCGCAAAGACCTCCTAGCCTTCGTGCTTGGTCTGCTCACTGCAGTTAAATCAATTCTAAAAGAGTCCCAAAAAAAAGTTTTGCATTTAACCTTCGGCGGGCTATACTAAATCCCCAAAAGAATTTATGGGGATAAAAATGCCAGGAAGGACTCCTAAGGTAGTTGTGGTTGGCGGCGCCTATGTGGATATGGTTATAAGGTGCGACCAGGTCCCTTCTGCCGGACAATCTGTTACCGGCTCCGGGTTATCATACACCGCCACCGGCCCGGGACCTAATCAGGCAGCCGAGGCCGCCCTCTGTGGTTGCCAGGTGCATCTTATCAGCAAAGTCGGCGGCGACCCATTCGCTCAGATGGTCAGGGCATGTCTCGCTGAGTTCGATATTAATACCGACTTCATTTACACCGCCGAAGCCAAAAATACTGGCGTTGTTGTAACCTTGGTTAATGCCGAAGGCGAGAACGCCGGCCTTACATACTCCGGCGCCAACTGTGCCCTGCAGCCGCAGGATATCGACGCTGCTGAGCAGATTATCTCAGGGGCTGATGTCTGTTTGATTCACGGCCAGTTGCCGCAGGATACTGTCGCAGCGGCAATTCGATGTGCCAAGGTGCGCGGCGTTAAGGTCATTCTCAATCCTGCAAAGCCGATAGAGCAGACCAGCCGGGAGAACAACGCTCTGCCTGTCGACTACTTTTCAGCCGACATCCTGATACCGAATCTTTGCGAGGCCGCTGATATCGCCGACCACTCCGCCGCCGACATTCACACTGCCAAGCTCATCGGCTCCGATTTAGTCGCCCGTGGCGCAGGCTCTGTCGTCATAACAATGGGCAGGCGAGGCTGTATAGTTGTTGACAGAAACGGCGCCGACCACATCCCGGCTTTTGAAGTCGAGCTTGTTGACCAGACCGGCAGAGGCGATGCCTTTGCAGGAGCGATGGCCGCCTGTTGCGCCGTAGGTGACGATTTAAGAAAAGCAGTTAAATTTGCCTCAGCGGCAGGGGCCCTGGCCTGCACGAAATTCGGCTCGATTGAGGCCCTGCCCTCAAAGGCCGAGATTATCGAGCTCCTGCAAAAAGAGGAGACTTAGAGGTCCCTGCTTTCTCGCCGCGCAAAGGCTGTGCTGCAAGTGCCGCGCCTGGTTGTCACTAACTAAGCAACACACTTTTTTACATCTCATCCCACCAAGGAACGGAGGAAAATACCCTTTATCTATACTGCTATTTGGCTTTTTTATCGGCACGTCCAATAAAAAAGATAAAGTTTTTCGCATTTCTCTGCCGAATAACATAATGGGCATTTTGCCGCTTTTCAGTTTTGAAAATAAAGGTTTCAGACTATGTCTGAAAAGTCTTTTCTCGCAGTTAAGTAGGTTTTTAGGCAGATGGAGACAAGCTATGAGGACTATAGCAGTTGTTAATCAAAAGGGTGGTTGTGGCAAAACAACGGTATCGATAAACCTCGCAAGCGCCCTTGCCGAGCTCGGCCGCAAAACTTTGCTGGTCGATATGGACCCACAGTCGCATTGTGCCGTCGGCCTTGCCGTGCCGGAAGAGCAGATTGAGCAAAGTATCTACGATGTCCTCATAAGCACAAGCAGAAACGAACCCGTAAGACTGGCGGAGGTGCTCTGGCAGATTAGCGACAAACTGGAGCTGGCGCCCGCCAGTATAGACCTGTCGGCCTTCGAGCAGCAAATGGTCGGCGTCGCCGAGCGCGAGTGCTGCTTGAAAAATGTCCTGCAGGAAATAAAGGATGAATATGACTACGTAATCGTCGATTGTCCGCCGGCCGTCAGCCTGTTGACCTTCAATGCGCTTAGGGCGGCCGACGATGCTATCGTCCCTGTCGAGACCGGCTATTTTGCACTGCACGGCCTAAGCAGGCAGCTTGAAACCCTCAATATGCTCTGCAAACGATGCAGCCAGTATGTAAATGTCAAGGTCTTGGCCAGTATGTATGACATAAGGACAAAGATGGCCAGAGAAATTCTGGCTGAATTGCGTTCACACTTCGCCGACAAAATGTTCAAAACCATCGTTAATTTCAACACCAAAATCAAGGAGGCCTCCAGTCTCGGCCAGCCAATATGTGAATACGACCCTGCCAGCAAAGGCCAGAAGGACTTTCACGCACTGGCTGAAGAAATTATTGACCCCCAGGCAAAACAGCAGCGCTCCGAGATTGTCCAGTCCCTGGCCAACCGGCTCGAGGCGATTAGCGTAACCGCCGATGAGCTGCTGCAGTCCACAAAGCCGGCCATAAAAGCCCTGCCGAAGACCCCACCACCGGTGGCAGCCCAGAAAGCCCCGCAGCCTCCACAGACCGAAAAACCAGCCGAAAAGCCGAAACTGGCGGATACCGACATCAAACTTTCTGACTATTACGGCGTCAGCCAGATAAATGATGCTATAGTATTCGTAACGCTTTATCCGCGCGCCCACAGCGTGCAAATCGCCGGTGATTTTAATAACTGGCAGCCGTCAAAAAGCCCTCTGCAAAAAGTCGGCAATTCCGGCGTGTGGCAGACAAAGATAAAACTGCCCGCCGGAAAATATCGCTACCGCCTCGTCGTCGACGGACACTGGCAGCAGGACCCCTACAACGAAACAACAGAGTCGAATCCCTTCGGCGGGTTTAACTCGGTCGTCGAAGTAAAATAAGAGCTTATAACAAAACTACCCTTCACCTTCTGTCATTCCCGCGAAGGCGGGAATCCAGACTTGTACGCCTGTTGTATATATTTTTATTAAAGACATAGATTAACACGGTTTATAATTGTATATCTCTGTGTTCTCTGTGCCCTCTGTGGCAAAAATTATTATTCTCTGTGGCTAAACTTATTTTCTATTTGACACTAATCTTCGAACAGATATAATTTTCCCCCGGAAGAGGCGAGAGATTCGGTTTCCAATATTACCTTTTAAAGTGTGAGTATGAATACTCGAAGCTCTACGCTAAGGATAGTTGCGGCCCTTTTCCTTGTGATGCTTTTCCCTTCCGCCGGTTTCCCCGACACAGTTCATATCTACACCGGCGACTTTAACTTGCCTATCCCATCACCAGATGAGCCGTAGAGCGAGTACGCCAAGGGCTGGATGACCGATGCAATCATAGAAGTCCCGGACCATCTTGTTATCTCAGACCTCAATGTACGCCTCACTTTGACCCACGGAGCTTTATTTGATTTACAAATTCTTCTGCAAAGTCCTGCAGGGACAAATGTCGCTTTGAACCCGGCTGGTAATCTGGCCTTTATTGTCAGAGGTGAAGACGGCAGGCTTCACGCCTACGGTGGTTCAGTAGAATGGTTTTTTGATGACCAGGCTCAGGTATCAATCGAGCAGGCAACAATACCTTTTGTCGGTGCATTTAAGCCGGTTGAGAACTTATCTTCGTTTGACGAACAGGATTCTTTCGGCTCCTGGCGCCTGCGGATTTACGATGCCTTTCCCGCTGGCACCGGCACCTTCAATCGCTTTGAGCTTGCAATTTCCGCCCCCGAACCCGCCGCCGCAATCCTTTTGACCCTCGCTGTATGTTTGATGCACCTGCGCAGACCCCGCAGAAATTGACGCAAAGTTTACCCGCCTGCCTTTCAAAATTGGCTTTGTTTCGCATAATTAATATGTTTTGATTGAAATTTCCGCTGGGGACAGACAAAAAGCGGCGATAAATCCGAAGCACGAAAACGGATAATCGATATAAACGAATTTTAATAAATTATTGAACTGGGTTTGCTAACTCTGAAGACCTTGCCCTACGGGGCGTGAGCGTTTGCACGCTTGCAAACTGGGGGGAATTTTAACATATTTTTGAAGAAAAGTCAACACCAAATTTTGCTGTTGCGGCCTCGGCAGCACGGTGCAATCCAAAACCTCTGGTTCGTATTCGCTAATTCATTTAGTTTGCTTGTCTCTCTTTTATAGTTTACAATATCAACTGTATGGCGGGAATCAACGGAGAACTCGAAAAGCAGCTTTGGGCGAATACGGGCTTAAGGCCTTCCGAATATACTGCACCCGTCCTCGGCCTTATTTTCCTGAAGTTGCCTGACTTCAGATTCACACAGACACAGGCTAAAATCCAAAAGGGGCCAACAGGCAAAAGAACTATCGGCAAAGCAGATTATCAACAAATGAGCGTTTTGAATATGTCGGACAGCACCTAAAAAGGCGATTTTTTTATGTACGTTAAATTTTTTTGCGAGCCGACGGAGCCAGCCCATTTGACGATTCAGTTCCAGTACCAGTTGCGACGTGCTATTACAGATTCAGCGTGGGGAATGTCTGCGAACGAGATATGACCTTATTGGAAGGAAAGACCAATGGCTAATCCAAGGAAAATGTTGCCTATGACGCCGAAACACATCGGAGTTGCGGCCGACCATGGAGGGTTCGAGTTGAAGGAATGCCTCGTCGAGAGGTTGCGCGAGGCCGGCTACAAAGTGACAGAATTTGGTAATCGTCAGCCGAAGCCGGATGAC
The DNA here is from genome assembly GCA_049284355.1 of Sedimentisphaerales bacterium. GTDB lineage: Bacteria > Planctomycetota > Phycisphaerae > Sedimentisphaerales > Anaerobacaceae > CAIYOL01. The sequence goes on along the minus strand of JBAPXT010000339.1, from coordinate 3,952 downwards.
GATTATCCGGATTTTGTTATACCCCTGGCCCGTGCAGTCGCCCGCGGGGAGGTGGATCGCGGCATAGCCATCTGCGGCAGTGGTGTGGGTGCGTGCGTTGTCGCCAACAAAGTGGCAGGTGTACGTGCGAGCTTAATTCATGAAACTTTTTCGGCTCATCAGGGGGTTGAGGACGACGACATGAACATGATCTGCCTTGGCGGCCTCGTGGTCGGCCATGCGTTCGCCTGGGAATTGGTCAAAACATTTCTTCAGGCGAAATTCAGCAACGCCGAGCGATTCCAACGCCGCCTGGCGAAAGTTGCGGCACTGGAACATAAGGAGGCAAAATCATAAAAGACAATCCTTTGAAAAAATCGGGAACGATAATATGACGAATACAGACGACAGACAACACCGCTCTCTCTTAAAACAGATTGCACGTCGGGTGATGATGGAAAAAGGACTTTTTCCGGATTTTTCCCCTCAGGCAATCGCCGAGCTTGACGGAATCCACGGGCCAGCGACGCTAACTGAGGAATCGACGCGCGATCTCAGGAACCTTCTCTGGTGCTCCATCGACAACGATGATTCGCGTGATCTGGACCAGCTTACCGTTGCCGAAGCCATGCCCAACGGGGCCGCAAAGGTCCTTGTCGCCATTGCCGACGTTGATGCTGTCGTCAGGAGGCAATCGGCACTTGACGACCATGCGCGGCAAAACACCACCTCGGTCTATACTGTTGCCGAGACGTTTCCGATGCTGCCCGAGAAACTCTCCACGGATCTTACCTCTCTCAACTACGAATCAGACCGCCTTGCCGTCGTTATTGAAATGGTTCTCGCCGGGGATGGCTCGCTTCAGAGTTCGGACCTCTATGGAGCGATAGTCCGTAATCGTGCAAAGCTTGCCTACAACAGCGTCGCCGCCTGGCTCGATGGTAATGGCCCGATGCCGCAGGGGATAGGCACGGTCAAAGGTCTCGACGAGAATCTTCGACTTCAGGACCGCCTGGCCCAGAAACTGAAAGCGCTCCGGCACCTGCACGGTGCGCTTAACCTCGAAACAATAGAAGCGCGTCCGGTCTTTGACGGAGATGAGCTCAAGGACCTGGAAGCCGAAAAAAAGAACAGGGCCAAAGAAATTATTGAGGACTTCATGATCGCTGCCAACGGCGTTACCGCGCGATACCTCGCGTCCAAAAAGTTTCCGTCGCTGCGGCGCGTAGTCCGCGTACCCAAACGCTGGGACCGAATCATCGTCCTTGCCGCAGAGCGGGGCTCAACGTTGCCCAGGGAGCCCGACTCAAAGGCCCTGGAGCAATTCCTCGTATCGGCGAAAGCCGCTGACCCTCTCCGCTTTCCCGATCTGTCTCTCAGCGTCATCAAGCTCCTGGGTGCGGGCGAATACGTCGTCGAACCTCCGGGAGGCAGTGTCGCCGGGCATTTCGGTCTTGCGGTCAAGGACTATACCCACTCCACCGCCCCGAACCGCCGATTCCCCGACCTGATTACACAACGGTTGCTGAAAGCGGCAATGGCGGGACGTTCCCTGCCTTACGAGAACGACGAATTGGAATCGCTCGCAAAGCATTGCACCGAAGAGGAAGACGCAGCGACAAAAGTTGAACGGCAGGTCACAAAATCCGCGGCAGCAATGCTGCTGGAATCGAGGATCGGGGAGCAGTTCGATGCCATCGTCACCGGCGCATCTGACAAAGGCACGTGGGTCCGTCTTCTGCATCCACCTATTGATGGAAGATTAGAGAGCGGTTTTGAAGGCATGGATGTCGGCCACGAGCTCCGCGTGCAACTGGTCCGCACGAATGTGGAGCGCGGATATATCGACTTTAAGACAGTAACCCCTAAATATCCTCCGATTCCGCTAAAAATTTAGCCCCCGGACCCGCTTGTCGCGGCGTAGTTTTAACGAAGTTTACCCGCCGTAGGCGGGACGGATGCCGGCGGGGTTATCTTACGATGTGGATTTTTCCTCCATCCCGCAAACCGCCGTAAGGCGTCCCGAGCGCAGCCGAGGGATCTAATTCCTCTAACGACTATTCATTATTCACTAACGACTAATTCACTCCGCTTCGGCGGGCGAGGTCCGCTTCTTCCTTCCTGAGTTCGAGAGAGTTATTGTTTTTGTATTTTTGGCAACGGCCCCCTTGAATGACCATGTTATGTAAATTGATACATTTTATTGAAATTATCCCTTAGCTCTGTTTGGCTTTCGTTCTTTAAATCTGTAAGATATTGCTCGAAATCTTCCTTTACCTTTTCAAGAAACTTTTTTTGATTGATTTTGATTATGTTGTTATATGAGAATTCAACGGCTTCCGAATACCTTGAGTCTACTCTAATATACGGCCCTGTCATTCCACTATGGAACAACCCACATCGGAGTTCTTTATGTAGATTAGTTAACCTGACATCGGAATTTATTCCAAAAATCCTTTTTACGCCTTCTTTAAAAAAGGTTGTACTCTGATTATTGCTTGATTCACCTCGTCGATATTGCTCTATTCCTTCAATGTATGAAGTGGCAATCATAAGAATTGCAAAACCATTATCTTCTTCCTTAAGTAATTTATCTGCTTTATCTAAAAACCAGCCATTTACCTGCCTCTCGAATATCTTTATCTGGTCTTCGATATTATCCTTTGGATAAAGCGGTTTCCCTGTTGAATCATCAGTTATAGATAATTTGCCGTTATTATCTCTTTGTCCTGGTTGTTTATTTTAACTAAACCGCAAGGATTTTTTTGATTCCGTGTAGTGTGACCTTACCCCCAAAAACTGTGCCACTTGCAATTAGAATGCCAGCATGTTAGAACCCGAAAAAAGGAGGCACACAATGCGTGGCACAAGATTCAATCAGGAGCAGATTATAGCAGTCTTAAGGGAGGCGGAAGCCGGCGTTAAGCTGGCTGAGCTGAGCCGCAAGTACGGCATATGCGAAGGTACGATTTACAACTGGAAGGCAAAGTATGGTGATCTCACGATAAGCGAGGCCAGGCGGCTGAAGATACTGGAGGAAGAAAACGGACGACTGAAGCATCTTGTTGCCGAACAGGCGCTTGAGATAAAGGCCCTCAAGCTGGTTGCCTCAAAAAACTTTTAAGGCCCAAGGCGAGACGAGAGGCAGTCGAGCTTATCATTGAACGCCTTGGGCTCAGTGTACGAAGGGCATGTAAGTTTATGGAGTTGTCTCGGACAAGCTTTTGGTACAGGCCGGCAGTGAGGCCTGATGAGGAACTGATTCGTAAGCGATTGAGAAAGCTGGCGGAGACGAGAAGGCGTTTCGGCTGCCCCAGGCTTCACGTGATGCTCAAGAGAGAAGGGTTTATAATAAACCATAAGAGGACCGAACGGATTTACAGGCAGGAAGGCCTTTTACTGCGTATACGCCGCAGAAAGAAGATGGCGTCGCTTTTAAGGACAGAGATACCAAAACCAAATTGCCCCAATCACATCTGGAGCATGGACTTTATGAGAGACAGCCTCGCCAATGGGCGTACTATCAAGGTGTTGGCGGTAGTCGATGAATATACGCGTAAGTGTTTTAGAATTGAGGTTGATACATCGATTAACGGTGTGCGTGTGGCAAGGGTGCTGACAGAGATAGCACAGATGGAAGGCCTGCCGGAGGCTATTGTCATCGACAACGGTCCTGAGTTCATCAGCAATGCCCTCGACGCGTGGGCATATCAGCGAGGAGTAAAGCTTACGTTCATCCGTCCCGGCAAGCCGGTTGAGAACGCATATATCGAGAGCTTTAACGGCAGATTGAGGGACGAGTGTTTAAATGAGAACTGGTTTTTGACACTTGAACGTGCCAGAATGGTCATCGAAACGTGGCGTATTGATTATAACAACGAAAGGCCACATAGTTCGCTGGGATACCTTACGCCGGAAGAGTTTATCAGGCAGGAAACTGAAAAATTTTCCACAGGCATGCCTGTGGAAACAG
>JBAPXT010000338.1:0-5007 GCA_049284355.1 Sedimentisphaerales bacterium | reverse complement strand
CCTTTCAACTTCCCCCTCCTTACAACTTCTTAAGCCTGTCGATCTCGGCTTCAATCTCTTTCAGAACTTCCTTATTCGTAATCTCATCGTCAATACTAAAAATAACAAATACTTTTCCCCCGTATTTTCGCTCAAATTCTCTAAAGCTCGCTTTCATTCTCTCAGAGGGTGAATAATTGCCGAAATTTGCTTTGGCGGTCACGGGTTTTATTTGTATGCCAAATGCTTTCTTTCCGACGTAACCCAGATAATCAATATCACCAGCATGGTCAAGCTCCGGTTCCGACTCGACGAATTTGACATCTGAAAGCTTTTTCTCCAAAATTTCAGTTACAACAGATTTTTCTCTATAGAATCCGTCGTAGGTCCTTTTGATGGTTAGGTTGTATATATAATCAATGCAATCCTGCAAAGTTAATTGCCTGAACGCTTCCTGCCACTCAGGAATAACAATCTCTGTGATTTTGACATATAATCTTTCGCCAAGCTCCTCAAGTACTTTTTTTGTGATTTTTACAGGATTCTTACCGTCTGTATGCGCCTTTTCGAAATACCATTTTTCCCATTCCTCTATGGTTTTCGGCTGACACTCCCTGATTAAAGCCATAACAGTCCCGACTTTGTTGGGCCTGGATAACTGATAGGTTTGACAAGCGTAATTTAACACTTTTTCTTTTTTGCCGAAATTTTGCGAATAAGTTTTCACGCCTGTTACACTCCTATTCCTGCTAAATCCATAAACTTCCGTTTGTATCTAAAGTCCATATCTGTATCGATTGAAACCAGCCCTTGTTTAATCAGGTGAGCATTTAAGAATGTTTTGTTCTGAAGATACAAGTAACAAAGAAGATGATTCTGGTCGTCGTGCTTGACGGTATCAAATTTCATAAAGACGTTCTGCCCATTGGTCTTGTCTCTCAAGAATTCAATCGCCTCCTTATGCTTCTCCGGTTTCTCCTTCACACCCAGCAATCGAATCCTCAGACCGTCACCGACAACTAACTCCTCAGGCGAAAGCACCTCTCTGACACGGCAATATTTTTTTCTGTTATGGCTGCCATTATTGATTTTTGAGCCGAACTGGAGTTTTCGCGGGTCAACCTTTTTGTCGAATTTTACCGGATCTTTAAAAATATAAGGCAGTTTCTTTATTTCCTCTTTCCAGTCAATTTCGTCTTCCCTGTTCATTGCAAGTTCGATACGAACTTTATCATCGAAGAAACCTTTGTCTTTTAGGCCAAGTTTTTCTTTTATGATGGGTATATAATCAGCGTTTATCTCATATCCTATCGAACTTCTTCCGAGATTCCTCGCCGCCAGCGTAGTTGTTCCACTACCTAAAAATGGGTCGAGAACCGTATCGCCGACAAATGTGAACATCCTGACAAGCCGACGAGGAATTTCCTCCGGAAACATAGCCAAATGCCCGTTTTGCTTTTCGCCCGGAATATTCCAGTGGCCGGCAAAATATTGGTTCCATTCCTCAGTTGTCATTTTAGATTTTTCTTTTATGACATCACTAGCGGTCGGCGAGATACCCTGTTTTTTGAAAATCAATATGAACTCATAGTCGATTTTTAATATGCCGTTGCGCGGATAGGGGAAAGACCCCATTATTGTTGCACCGCCGGTAGTATTGCAGGTTGTAACCTTTTGCCAGATGACCGCCCCCATATAATCGAAGCCGATGGTCTCACAGAATTTGATTATCTCTGTGCGTATCGGGATGACTTTATATCTGCCGTAATAAACCGAACGAGCAAACTGGTCGCCGATGTTTATGCACAGTCGGCATCCCTTGTGTAAAACCCTGTTGCACTCGTTCCAGACGAGGTTGAGATTGTTAATGTACTCTTCGTAACTGTGGTCAAACCCAATCTGATCGCCGTTGCCGTAGTCCTTTAATTGCCAGTAGGGAGGCGATGTAACGACAAGATGTACTGATTCATCAGCCAACTCTGTCATTGACCGCGAGTCCCCGATTATTATCCGATGCTGGGTCATAATTTTAGCTCATCAGCTTCTTTACTAATGCACGCTGGAAATGCAGGCGGTTTTCGGACTGGTCAAAGATAATCGAGTTCGGCGACTCGACAACCTCATCGGTAATCTCATAATCGCGATACGCGGGCAGGCAATGCATAATCTTTACACCTGTGGGCGCGGATTTGAGAAGTTCGGCGTTGACCTGGAAACCATTGAAGGCCTTGAGCCGTTTCGCCTTCTCGTTTTCCTGGCCCATACTGACCCAGGTGTCCGTATAAACGACATCTGCGTCCGCAACTGCCTTGACGGGGTCGTTGGTAATTGAGGTGCTGTTGGGCTTGATGCTGTTTGTCTTCTCAATTGTCTCCCCGTCAAGCTCGTACCCCTTCGGCGAGGCGACGACAAGTTTCATTCCTAATTTGGCTGCCGCAAACGCAAGCGACCGTGCGACGTTATTGCCGTCGCCGACATACGCGACTTTAACGCCCTTTAATCGGCCAAGATGCTCTTTTATCGTCAGCACGTCCGCCATCGCCTGGCAGGGATGCGACCAGTCTGTCAGCGCATTTATTACCGGCACCGTGGCGAATTTGGCAAGTTCGACAACGGTGTTGTGCTCGAACGTCCGTGCCATTATGCCGTCAACATATCGGCTGAGCACCCGCGCCATGTCCTTAATCGGCTCGCGCTTGCCGATACCTCCGATATCTTCAGGCCGAATGAATATCGAACTTCCGCCCAAATCGCTCATCGAAACTTGAAAGCTGATTCGCGTCCGCAGGCTCGGCTTCTCGAATACCATCGCCAGCACCTTCCCCGCCAGACACACATCGCGCCCGCCGCTCTTATAAAGCTTTTTAAGAGAAACGCTCAAATCAAGCAGGGCGTTCAGTTCTTCCGTCGGACAATCACTTATGCACAAAAAATGTTTCATTTGCTCTCGCTCAAAACTCCATCAAGTATGTTTATGGCCTCGTCAATCTGTTCTTTCGTAACAATCATCGCCGGCATAAACCGCAGAACGCTCTCATTGGTGCAGTTTATCCGCAGCCCTTTCTCCAAACATTTATTGACTATCTCTTTGCCCGAAGCTTTCAATTGAACTCCAATCATCAAACCAATACCTCGGACGTGGTCTATGATGAAATGCTTTTGTTTCAGTTCGTTGAGTTTCTCTTTGGCGTATCGCCCAAGCTCGACGGCATTTTCCAAAAGATTGTCTTCTTCTATTGCTTCGATAACCGCAATCGCCGCTGCACACGCCAGAGCGTTCCCGCCGAACGTCGATGCATGCTTGCCCGGAACCAGCTTCGCCGCCATTTCTTCTTTGGCCATCATTGCTCCTATCGCCACCCCGCCGCCCAGCGCCTTTGCCAGCGTTATAATATCCGGCTCGACATCAAAATGCTGGTATGCAAACCATTTGCCCGTCCGTCCCATTCCGGTTTGCACCTCATCGAGTATCATCACCGCTCCATTTTCATCACACAGACGCCGAATCGCCTGCAGATACTCCTTCGTGGCAACGTTTATACCGCCTTCACCCTGAATCGGCTCAACCATAACCGCTGCAACCTCGTCGCTGAACGCCGACTCCAGTGCCTTGATGTCATTGAAAGGCACATAAACAAATCCCGGCAGCAGCGGCAAAAAGCCCTCGTGATATTTCGGCTGGGCCGTCGCCGTGACCGTCGCAAAAGTGCGACCGTGGAAGCTGCCTTCCGCCGTAATAAACTTATATTTCCCGCCGCCCGCATACAGCCGTGCCAGTTTCAGCGCCGCCTCGTTGGCTTCTGCCCCGCTGTTGCAGAAAAAACTCTTGCCTCCGAACGCTCGTTCACTCAGCATTTGTGCAAGCCGTCCCTGCTGTTCGGTATAAAAGGTATTATCTACATGCAGAAGCTCGCCCGCCTGCTTGCGAACCGCCGCAACTACCTTCGGATGGCAATGGCCTATCCCGCTGACGGCCCAGCCCGGGAACATATCCAGGATTTTATTGCCGTCTGCGTCGAAACAGTAACAGCCTTCGCCCTTGACGATAACACGCCGCAGCCGGCTGTAATTGCCGATAACGTATTTATCAAATAATTCAATTGTCTCTTCTGTAGTCATACTTCACATCTCACACCCTGTCATTGCGGGCCCCTTAGGGGCGCGGCAATCTCAATTCTTTATAATTTCTGTTCCAATTCCTTTGTCGGTATAAATCTCTAACAGCAGCGAATGAGGTATCCTGCCGTCGATAATATGCGCCTTCTTAACACCGGTCTCCATCGCTATCATGCACGCTTCAACCTTTGGCAGCATTGCATCGCCGATAACACCGGAACCGATCATATCTTTAATTTGCGTCTCGTTCAGACTCGATACCCTGCTCTCCGGGTCATTGATATCGGTTCGTATCCCGTGCGTATCGCTCACGACGACGAGCTTTTCAGCGCATACCGCACCTGCGACCTTGCCCGCCGCGCTGTCGGCGTTGACATTTAATCTCCCGCCCGCCTTGTCCTTGGCCACCGGCGCAATAACCGGTATAATCCTGTCGGAGCAGAGCGTCTTTAACAGCTCCGCATTTACCTCGACGACCTCACCGACTAATCCAAGGTCGACTTTTCGCCCGTTTTCGCCAGCCAGTCGCAGGACCTCCGCAAACAATACACAGCTGCTTAGCGAATGAAGCCCCATCGCCTTGCAACCCAGTTCTTCGAGCGTCTCGCATATGGGCGTATTGATTTTACGCACAAGCGTATGTTCTACTATTGTCAGCGTCCGCTCATCGGTATATCGCCGTCCCTGCACCCACACCGCTTCAATGCCCACTTCGTTCATCGCTTTTGTAATTGCCTTTCCGCCGCCGTGCACAATAATCGGCTGAATCCCTACCGTAGCCATAAACGCTATATCGGTCAGGAGCTTTTTTTGCAGACAGGTATCGTCGAGGACGCTACCGCCAAGTTTGACGACCACGATTCGTCCGCTGAACCGCCGGATATATTCCATCGCCTCTATCAGGGCATCTGC
>JBAPXT010000337.1:0-4835 GCA_049284355.1 Sedimentisphaerales bacterium | reverse complement strand
GCCTATTCTCTCGGCAATCCATCGGGAGATAAACGCAACCCTTTCAGAATGACCGCGAGTATACTGGTCCTTCGCATCAATACTACTTGTCAACGCCCTTAACGAACCTATAAATAATTCTTCGAGTTCCTTGAATAGCCTCCCGTTCTCGATAAAAATGGCACATCCGTTAGCCACTGAATTAAACAACTTCGCATCCGTGCTGTCGAAGTCCGGCTTATCAATTCTGTTTATCGCAACCATCAGTCCTATTATAGAGTTGCCGTTTTGTGTCCCCTCTGCAAAATGTGCTCCCGTTTTCTCTTTGCCCCAAAAGGGCACCGTAATAATACTTTTTATGTCCTCCGGCCAATCATATTTGAAAGGCGAATCCACTTCGCTATCCAGCAATGCCTCTCGTCCGTTTTTTATTTCCTCTACCAATCGGTTTTTTAAAATATTAGCCATTTGTTCATTTACATCTATCAACCCTAACCCAGCAGACAAAATCATTCGCTTTTCGCTCTCTATGGTCTTTTCCAGCAGTATTGCCATCCCCTCAACACTGATAATATCAGCCAAGCTGTCACAAGCCATTTGAAGAAAGTTGGCATCTGGCTTAGTAATTTTCATATTTGTGCTCAGCTTGTGAAGCAGCACCAGTTCCTCATAGGTTTGCGCCAACTCATTGCTGACTATTTCAATTTGTCTCTCGGCTTTTGCCGTTGTTTGGAAATTCTCCGCCAAAAGTCCAAGCATCTCGCTAAAAATCTCCTTTAGCGTATACTTTTCTGTCTGTCCTGTGCTGTCACTATCTGCTGTCTTTTCGCCCAGGTCAATCAAAGCCACTCCAAAAGCTTTGCTATCCAATTTCAGAACAGCAGCTAAAACTTGATTGCCTTCGTCAAATCGGCAAACTTGCGCCTCTGTCTCGGCGTTACTTTCCTCGTCGTTTTGACTTAAAACCCGCCGGCTCAATTTTATTAACTGCTTCTGGTCGCTTTTAAATCTGCCGCCGTCGCACAACAGGATTACTTCACTGCCGGCATCACAAGCTGCGAAATTGACGCCGAACTTGTTCACCTTACTGGCAAACCTTTTCAATTCACATAACTGTAACGAGCTTAAATCTTTTTCGATTGTATCCAACATGGCTTCTTCAAATCCAAAAATACTCCTGTGCAGGCACCATCATTTATCTCGCATTACTGCCCTCTGATACAGAACATCCTCAATGCTTCTCAACAGCTCTTTGGGACTAAATGGTTTACTGAGAAGCTCTGATATCTCAAGCTCTTCCTTTTCCTTATCTTCAACAGCAAAGCCTCTTGCTGTTAACATAATCACTGGTATATCTTTTGTCGTTTCGTTCTGCCGAAGTTCCCGCACAAGCTCCAGTCCTGTCATACCTGGCATCTGAAAATCCGTAACGATAATATCCGGCTTCTCTTTACAAGCCAGCACAAAGGCCTCCTCGCCGTTTTCCGCCGATATCACCTCGTAGCCGTTATTACGAAGTTTTATTGCCACCACATGAATGATATGTATCTCATCATCCACAACTAAAACTTTTCTTTCTGCCATTACCCTATCTCCAAAAAGTTCCTCGTATTTTAAAACGAGATATGTTTCACACTTTCACCATCTCTGTAGTCGTCAAAGGCAACTCAAAGCCAAATGTACTGCCTACGCCAGGTTCACTTGTAACAAATACCCGGCCATTGTGAACTCTTTCGACTATTTGTTTAACAAGGTTAAGTCCCAACCCTGTCCCTTCTGCTTGTTTTTCATTTGCACTGACCCTATAAAACTTATCAAAGACATGCTCAATTTCATCTTCAGGAATCCCAACTCCTGTATCAGTTATACTAACCCGTGCCAGACTTGCGATTTCGTCAATCTCGGTTTCAATTTTTATCGAGCCTCCACAGGGGGTATACTTAACTGCGTTACTGAGCAAATTAACAATAACCTGTGAAATCATATCCTTATCCACATACACCTGGTCAAAAATAATCGGCTTTTGTCCAATAATCTCAATGTTCTTCTCTTCGGCGTAACTCCTTATCATTCGCAATTGTTCTTCTATTAGTATTGTCAGGCTGGCAGGACTCTTTTTTACCTTTATCAGACCAGATTCTATCCGCGAAGTATTCAGTACGTCTTCAATTAGCCGATTCAGCCTTTTTGCTTGATTTTGAATAACCGAATAAAACTCTTTTCTTGTCTGTTCGCCACCTGCCTCGCCGTCGACCAGCATTTCAGAATAGGCACTGATGGAAGCAAGGGGAGTTTTTAATTCGTGCGAAACGTGATTTACAAAATCGTTTTTCATCTGCGATATTTCTTTCTCACGGGTAACATCGTGCAGCACGGCAACAACTCCGCAAATTCGCTCTCCTTCGCCGTAAACACACGAAACAACACAATCAAAAGTTTTTGACCTGCTCCCGCCTGAAAAATAAATTTCGCGTCTTGTATGTCGCACCTTGTTTTGCCTGCTTTGACATAGAAAATCTACAAATTCATTTTCACCTGCCTCCGCTTTTTCACTGCAGACAAGCTCGCTGATAGGTTTGTATTGCGAACTTTTATAATCAAAATTAAAAAGCCTGCCGGCCGCATCATTTGCCATCAGCAACTTGTCAAACTCGTCAATAACAATAACAGCATCTCGGATACTGTATATAATCGCTTCGGCATTTCTTTTTTGTCCCTGTGAAAGTCGAAGCCGGATTTGCAAATCCTTTATTTGCTTTTCGAGTTTTGCTATGTAATCGCTACTATCATCAAAACGATTATTAATCGCCTCGCTTAGTTCGTTTACTATTCTGCTGCCGCCTGACTTGACACGTGATGTCTTATCCGCTTTGAGTTCTATGATTATAGATGCAACTCCACCGGTCAGCCTTAGGCAATACCAGCCAAGCAAAATCACGCCCACAGCCGCCACGATACTTGCGACTACAACATATAAGTTTGCTACTGATTCCAAAATCACAGCTCCGAGTTCTCTCTATAATCAATCACTGTTCTTCAATACCACCTGAGCTTTTACCTTCTCCGCTTTTCATAAAATCTCGCCAGTCCTCCACAGCAAAAAAATCCCTCGTAAGCACATCATTGCGGCCCTTGACCTTTGGCAATTCTATAAAAGATATCTTTAATTCCAAATTCGCCTGACTTTTAGTCATCTCTTGTGTCACTACTGCTGCTTCGGTGCTTTGCGGCACCTTTCTCTCAAGCACCCTGCCCCATACAAAAACCATTACTGCGATTAAACACGCCACTATGACGGTTTTTTTCTTCTCTGCCGCCAATGGACCAAAGAACCTGCTGCCTTCGTTACCGCTGTTCCTTATGTTCTGCTTCATATCTTTTTATTGCTGCTTTTGAGTTCAGTTTCTTCAGTTTTTTGTTCGACCTCCGCCCTATAATAAATAACCGCCTTTGTCTGCATAATCACTTCTCCGCTGAAACCATCATCGTTCACAAGCTTCACCTGCTCAATACGAACCAGCCTATCTAATCCTTGAACCTGCCTGTAAAATTCGAATATCTGTGACAGTCTGCCTTTACACTGCATATTTACTGGTATGCAGTTCAACTCCTCTGCTTTTATTTCCTCGTCAAGCTGAATCAGCTGTTCCCGAAGATTATGCTCATTCATCAAATTAGTGATTCTGTGCAAAAACACGCCAAGCTCTCTTTGCGCTGGCACCTTTCGCTCATAGTTTCTAACCACCGTTTGCAGCTGCAGCAGTTGCTCTCTGGCTGCCGGCATCTGCTGCCTCTGGGCCGATACCTTTGAAATAGCAAGCATCTGCGCAGTATAGGCCTGCTCGACAGACTTCATTCCTTTTCGCAAAGGCAGATATCCAAACAGCACAAATACGCAAACCATTATTGCGGCTACAACACATATCGTTATTTGTTGTCTTTCTCGAAACAGCATCACAGACTCACTGCCTTTCCACCTTTTCTTTTTGTGCTTCTTTTACAAATTTATCCGCCGTGGCGGAATAACGTCCCTCCTGCCTATAATTCGCCAGCTCACAACTTATCTCAAACTCACTTGCTTGAAAATTCTCTCCCGCAACCTTATCTGGCGTTTTTATCTCCTTATTTCGCAAAAACGATGGTATGACCTGACAAAAATACGGTGAATCTTCCAGCTTGCATATCAATGCCGCTACATCGCTTGCACCTGACGCAACACCGCTTATCACCACCCTAAATCTGGCATCACCAAGTGGAAGCGATTCTTTACCGCTAAAATCACCACCGACCTCTCTAACAGCAAAACTGTTGTCCGGTTTCTCTCTTTGCCTGTTTGAAAACTTCTCAGCAACAAATTCCACTTTGCTCAGTACTATTTTTTTATCAACCAAAAAACTTATCTCAGCTAAAACATTTGCAACGTCAATTTTGGAATCAATTTCCTCTATGACTCTCGCTTTTCCCTGCAAATGCGATTCTTCACTTTTAATCCTGGCAAATTCTTGTGCCGAACTTTCTGCGCCCACCGATTTCAATTCCGCCCCAGCAAGCTCTGCTGCAGCTTTTGATAGTGAATGCGCAGCAATAAAATTCCATACCATCATCACCACGAATATGCCAACCAAGCCGGAATACTGTGTGCAATAACTAATCTGCCGCAGCCTGCTGCTTCTGTACCATGTTGGAAGAAAATCAATTTCTTTCATAATTATTGTGGTCCTTGTTCCAGCCCTTAAGACTGAGCCCTACTGCTACCGCCCATTCACAAAGTAACCCCCGCCTGTCACTATCAAAATTTACATTCGTCATATCTAAGCCTCTCAACGGCTGAGCAATCTCAATCTCAATAGTTAAAT
>JBAPXT010000336.1:0-16057 GCA_049284355.1 Sedimentisphaerales bacterium | reverse complement strand
GAACTGCGGAAGCTTATTGCCGTCGTAATACGACTGCACGAAATCAGTGAAGTTAATTCCACGTCTTGCCAGGACGGTTATGCTGCGCTCGGCATCAGCAAGGGTTTTTACAAGACTGGCCAGTTGTTTATCTGAAACTTTCTGTGCTTTTCCGTCCACATCAGCTTTTTTACCATTTCTAATGACAAGCTCTGTACCTTCCAGGCCGCAGGCAATCATCCGCTTATGCATCTGGCTTTCGCTGAGGACATATTCGGACTTCTTCTTGCCCTTAACTTTGATTTCATACAACGGTGGCTGGGCGATGTAAATCATATCACTGAGAAATAATTGCGCCATTTGCCTGAAGAAGAAGGTCAGCAACAGCGTTCGTATATGAGCGCCATCGACGTCGGCATCGGTCATCAGTATTATCTTGCCATACCTGCACCTGCTGAAATCGAACTCATCGACACCGATGCCCGTGCCCAGAGCGCTTATAATTGTTTGGATTTCTTCATGAGCAAGCATTTTTTCCAGCCGGGCTTTCTCGACATTGAGGATTTTCCCCCTCAGCGGCAGGATTGCCTGAATATTTCTGTCCCTGCCGGCCTTTGCCGAGCCGCCGGCCGAGTCACCCTCAACGATAAATATCTCGGTGCCCGCCTTTTCCTTGCTTGTACAGTCCCACAATTTGCCCGGCAGACTGGCGCTGCTTAGCGCACCCTTGCGCCTGGTCAATTCACGCGCCTTTCTGGCGGCCTCTCTGGCCGCGGCGGCCTGAATCGCCTTGTTCAAAATCCGCTTTGATTCAGCGGGGTGCTCCTCAAGAAAATGACCGAGCTGCTCGTTAACGGTGGTCTCAACGAAACCACCCACCTCCGGGTTGGTCAGCCGCACTTTTGTCTGGGCCTCAAAATGAGGGTTGGCAAGTTTTACCGCCACGACCGCAGTTAGTCCCTCGCGCAGGTCGTCCCCCGTAGTAACCTGGCCGTTCTTCAGCAGGTTATTGTTTTTGGCATAATAATTCATCGTGCGCGTCAGGGCCGTTTTAAAGCCCGAAAGGTGTGTGCCTCCGTCGATGTTGCGGATATTATTGGCGAAGACCAGTACATTTTCAGTATAACCGTCATTGTACTGCATCCCTATTTCACAACTCATCTTCGCCTCAGCGTCTTCCTTGGCAAAGTAGATAACGTCCTTATGCAAGGTCTCTTTGCCTTCATTGAGGTGTCTGATAAAGGCCTTGATTCCATCATCAAACTTGAATACTTCTTTTTTGTTGTTTCTATCATCCTTGAAGGTGATTTGTAATCCGGCGTTCAAATAAGCCATCTCGCGTATTCGCTTTACGAGCGTGTCGTAAGAAAAATCCGCATCGCCGAAAATTTCCTCGTCGGCCTTGAACGATATTTTCGTGCCTCTCTTATCGGTGCGTCCGACCTCTTCGACGGTTCCCTTGGCAATTCCCCTTTCACACTCGAGCCGATACTGTTTTCCATCGCGATAAACCTGAGCTTCGAGCCACTCGCTGAGGGCGTTTACGACAGATATGCCGACTCCGTGTAGCCCGCCTGCTACTTTGTAGCTATCGCCGTCAAACTTCCCCCCGGCGTGCAGGGTCGTGAGCACAACATCTAGCGCGCTTTTCTTGGCCTCTTTATGCTCCTCGACCGGTATGCCTCTGCCGTTATCCTCGACCGTACAGCTTCCATCGGCCTGTATGTGCACGACTATGTTGTCGCAGAAACCTGCCAATGCTTCGTCGATAGAATTGTCCAGCACCTCATAGACTAAATGGTGGAGGCCTCCGCTGCCACGGTCTCCGATATACATCTCCGGCCGTTTGCGAACCGCTTCCACGCCCCCCAGTATCTTTATATTGCTCGCGTCGTATTTGTGGTCTTTCATAAAACAGAGCCTTGTCCGCTACGCAGAACGCTCAGCCGATAGCGATTCTAATTTCCTTTATTCGTGCCCGTGGGTAGCACCGAGCCAATTCTTTAAGAAGCTCCGAACTGCACAACTGCAATTGGTACATATACGACGGCGAGTCAGCAAGCACTTTAAGCCTGCCGCCGGAAATGTCGACAACCCTGCAGTGCTGACAAAGCTCAGTCGGCAGCAGCTGGCCCCAAGCTTCTTCTATCAATCCAAACCTGGCTTGCCGCGGTGAAATTTGGTTCTCCATAAGCTCGTTTAAGAGGTCGCCCAAACCGACCGTGCTGTTCGCCCGATGTGCCGCTGGCCGCATGGCGGCCCTGCGCAATTGTTCAGTTCCATCTATCATTTTTAGCCCAGGTTAATCGGCATCAAGACATAAAGGAAATTTGCCCCGCTTTTTATCACGCCCGGCCTGTCTGCTTGGCCCAGCTCCAATTCGAATTCCGCTGTCTTAATAACCCGCAATGCGTCTACCAAAAACTGTGGGTTAAACCCAATCTCAACCGGCTCAGCCTTGTAGTCGATAGGCATATCGACCTGCGCATCGCCCGCCTCCGGTGCCCTGCCGGAAAATACCAGATTATTCTTTCCAATCGAAAGCTTAATCCCCCTGGATTCCTCGCTTGTCAGTAATGCCGAACGGCGCACCGCGCTTAATACCGCCTCGGTTGACAGCGTCAGCTTCTTGTCATAATCCTCCGGTATTATATCCTCATATTTCGGGAAATTCCCTTCGACAAGATTCGTGCTTATCACTACATTTGCACAGCTGAAAAGCATCTGATTATCGACAAACTTGGCCGCAACAATATCCTTCTCGCTGCCGCTAATTTTGTCCAACAACGCCATTGTCTTGGCCGGAACTATCACCTTCTGTTTCGCGGCCTGTTCGGTCGGCGCTGAAGCCAAATTGACCCTGCAGCGAGCTAATCTTCTGCCGTCTGTGGCGACCAGAGACAGCTTCTTGCCTTTAACCTCCCACAAAACTCCATTAAGTGCATAACGAGAGCTCTCTTTGGCCGTGGCGAACAAACACTGCTTGATGCCGGCCTGTAGGTTGCCCAAGGCAATCTCCATATCGGCTTGCCCGTCAAAGCTTGGGACTGTTGGATACTGGCCTAGTTCCTGACCAAAAATTGTAAAGTGGCTGTCAGCCCCTTCTATTTTACACGCGCCTTCCTCCGCCTGTAACAACAAAACCTCGTCCATGCTCTCGCGCACAACAGCAGCCAGACGGTCCGCCGGGATAACAACTTCACCTGCCTCCTCAACCTGAACTTCAGAAACTATGTAGTTGATACCAACCTCCAGGTCTGTTGCACAGATGTGAACGCCCTTTTCGTCGGCGACAATTTGAATACAACGAAGTATCGGCTTTGGCGTCCGGCTCGGCACTATGGACGTTAACACGCCCAAGACCTCTGCCAGCGCTGCTCTATTAAAATTCAGTTTCATAATAAACCCCTGTACCAAATATGGTAAAAAAAGCTAAATTTCAAAACCTTTAACTTCCTAAAATGACTCTATAATTTACACCCTGATATACCTTCTTGCAACCCTTTTCCAGAAAAAACATAAGCGGCCTTGGAAAGAATCGAAAGTAATTTAACCGGATAGAGCCAGAGAGATAGATTAATATTATATTCTTAAATAAGAAATGTAGTATTAGTAGTCATATCACCGGTGAAATTGTTATGTTTTTGGCGAAGCTGTTTTATAAGGTTTTATATAGCAAACTGTTAGCGGGGGAAAGCTGCCCGTATTTTATTGTGGATAACTTGTAAATTGCCTGCGTGCTTGTGCAGTAGAGCTAACAGAGCCGCTCCCTCGGCAATGTCGGCAGGTTAACTATTGTGGGTTTTAATGAACTTATTAACAGTTTATGTGTAGCTTTGTGCGGCCAGCGGAATAACTGCTTGCCTTTAGTTTGGGATAAGGTATATTACCTTAAGTAGTTATGACAAACAGCCAGTAGGAGGCCTCAAAGAGCATGAACGACAAGATACGGTCGGATATGACCACATCGGACGGGATTAAGCGGTACCAGCCTATGCCGCTGCGCGAGAAGCAGAAGTTTTATATAGGCATTGATGTTGGCTCGACCAGTAGCGACATCGTTGTTCTTGATGGTGCAGGCAAAAGCGTCTTCTGTGATTATCAGCGGACCAAAGGCAAGCCTATTGAAACTGTACGCTTACAATTAGATAGGGTATTCAGTCAAATAAGCCATTCAGACGTAGCCCTTACTGTGGCGACGGGTTCCGCGGGACGATTTTTGGCCAAGCTGCTCGATATTCCTTTTGTAAACGAGGTCCCGGCTCAGGCCGCCGCTATCGCTCACCTGTACCCGAACTTTCACCAGGCGACCATAATTGAGATGGGAGGCCAGGACAGTAAGCTGATTTTCTTATCTGCCGAGCAGGGGCGGCGCAGGGTTCGGGATTTTACTCTCAACACTGTTTGTGCCGCTGGCACAGGCTCCTTTCTCGACCAGCAGGCCCAAAGGCTGGGGGTAAATATCGAGGGCGAGTTTGGACAAATGGCCCTGCAGAGCAAATCTGTGCCAAGAATGGCCGGGCGATGCTCAGTTTTTGCCAAATCGGATATGATTCATCTGCAGCAGCAGGCTACGCCGAGCTGTGATATCATAGCCGGTTTATGTCTGGCGCTGGCAAGGAACCTCAAAAGCGACCTTGGATGCGGCAGGGAATTTATAAAGCCGATTATATTCACCGGCGGCGTGGCGGCCAATATGGGTGTAGTGCGGGCCCTCGAAAAAGTCTTCGAATTGCAGCAGGGCGAGCTGGTTGTTCCCCAGCAGCACTTTTTTACCGGCGCCATCGGAGCGGTGCTCATAGCAAAAGAAAGAACCGGACAGCTTGGGTCAAATGGAAAGACCCACCTGAATATCATCGATAACTATCTGGCACAACGAGGCTCGGCCTTAACTGAGGCTCCGCGACGCCCTATGTTGGCCAAACCAGCCTTACTCTATCACGACAGCCACGCTGAGCAACAGTTACTATCAGATACAAACGAGACAATCGAGGCCTATCTTGGCGTCGATGTCGGCTCTATTAGCACTAAAGCTGCTGTCATCGATAAACATTACAGGCTGATTACTAAGCACTATATGATGACGGCAGGCCAGCCTCTGGAAGCGGTTCGGGCGGCTCTTGATATTGTCGGTAAAAAAGTTGCCGGCAAAGTAAAAATTATGGGAGCAGCCACCACCGGCTCCGGGCGGTACCTCACTGGCGACTTCATAGGGGCTGATGTGGTCATCAATGAAATCACCGCTCAGGCCAAAGGCGCTGCCATCGTCAATCCGAAGGTCGATACCATTTTTGAGATAGGAGGCCAGGACAGTAAATACATCTCTCTTGAGCGGGGGGTTGTCGTCGATTTCGCTATGAACCACGCCTGCGCTGCCGGAACAGGCTCGTTTCTCGAAGAGCAGGCTCAGCGCCTTGATATCGATATTAACAAACAATTTGAACAACTCGCCATGTCCTGTAATGCCCCGCTGAAGTTAGGCGAGCGATGTACTGTTTTTATGGAATCTGACCTGCTGAACTATCAGCAGCAGGGGGCTGTTACCTCTGAGATGGTGGCGGGGTTGAGTTATTCGATTGTCGAAAATTATCTCAATCGCGTCGTTGGCCGGCGAAAAATCGGCAGCAATATATGTTTTCAGGGAGGAACGGCCTTCAACAAGGCGGTGTGGGCTGCTTTTGAGAAGGTCGTCGAAAAGCCGGTTATGGTGCCGGATCATCACGAGGTAACCGGGGCCATTGGCGCAGCTGCTATCGCCGCCGAATATATGAAAAAGACCTCCGGTGCCGGCAATGCGGCCGTTGCCAGCAAATTCAGGGGGTTCGAGAATGTTTGTTCTATCGAGTACAAGGTCGAATCTTTTAACTGCGAGCACTGCCCGAACCACTGCGAAATCAAGAAGGTGCAGCTGCCGGACACTGAACCTCTGTACTACGGCTCCAGATGTGACAGATACAATCTTAAGAAAAAAACCCAAAAAACAAAAGGGCTCGGCGCTTTTGAGTACCGAAAGCAGAAGTTGTTTGAATTTGCAGGCTTGGACGGCACGCGCGCCAAAACGCAGGTTCAAAAGAAAACGATAGGCATTCCTATGGCGCTGCAGAATTGGCAGATGCTGCCGCTGTTCGCAAGGTTTTTCAAGGCCCTCGGACTTGATGTTGTCCTCTCGGGACAAACCGACAAGAGAATAATTCGTATGGGTGTCGAATCCGTCAACGCTCAGCCTTGTTTTCCTGTGAAGGTTGCGTATGGACACATTGCCGAGCTGATTGAGAAAAAGGTGGACTACATCTTTTTGCCCAGTATTGTTTCGATGATGGGGTCCTATCCTCTGAACAAAGCCAACCAGCTGTGTCCGTATGTTCAGTCCCTCGTCTATCAGGCAAAGGCGGCTTTTAATAGCAAGCTCGCAGATACGAAGATACTTACTGCCCCCATTCACTTGGGCGAAGGCCGGAAACTTTTACGAAAGAGCTTTATCGCACTCGGTCAGAAGCTGGGGGCTTCTGCTTCTGCAGTTGGCAAGGCCGTCAAAGAAGGATTTGTTGCTCAGGCGGGCTTTGAGCAGGCAATGATAAACAAAGGCAAAGAAATTCTCGCCCAAACTGGGCCCGAGCAAAGACTGTTTGTGCTCGTTTCGCGGCCATATAACGGCTGTGATGAGGGATTGAACTTGCAGTTATCTAAGAAGCTCGATGAGCTTGGCGTCAGGACGATACCTATAGATATGCTTTCTCTTGACCATGCCGAGCTCGGCGATGAGTCGTTGCACCGGCAGGTTTACTGGACCTACGGCCAGAAAATTTTAAGGGCTGCTGAAATAATCAAAACCGCCCCGCGGCTTTTTGCGATATATCTGTCGAACTTTAGCTGCGGGCCTGATTCGTTCCTCCTGACTTTCTTCAAGGACATAATGGGCCAAAAACCCTGCCTGCTGTTGGAGCTTGATGAGCATTCGGCTGACGCCGGGGTAATCACTCGGCTCGAGGCCTTTCTTGACAGCCTGAAGCATTATCACGACCAGCACGAAAAGAAAATGCCCACAGTAAGAAAACCTCAGGCGGAAGTGGGCGTCAGTCGCGGACGCACGTTGTATATCCCGTATATGGGCGATTGCGCTTACGGCGTTGCTGCCTGCTTCAGGGCTTATGGCCAGCCGGCCGAGGTTATGCCGTTGGCTGATGAAGCTACTCTGTTGCACGGCAGGGCCTTCACCTCCGGAAAGGAGTGTCTGCCTTGTGCCATTACCAGCGGCGATATGTTAAAAGTAATCAGGGCAAAGGGCTTTGACCCCGCTAAAACAGCCTTCTTTATGCCCGCCGCCTCAGGTCCCTGTAGGTTTGGAATGTATAGTTGCCTGCACCGCCTTATCTTAAAATATGCCGGCGCAGAAGATGTCCCCGTCATCGCGCCAAACCAGGATAGCGGCTTCTACAAAGAGTTCACCAAAGGCGTCGGCTCCGCCACTGGGGGGTTTATGAAGGATGTTTGGGTCGCTGTTGTGGGCATAGATTTGTTGCGGAAGGTTGTTTTGCGCCTTAGACCTTTCGCTGTGGACAAAAATCAGGCCCAGCAGGTTTACGAACAGTCCGTCAAACAGTGGACGCAGGCTGTTGAAGACCGCTTTAATTTCTCTGTGATGCGGCGGCTTATGGCTTCTATTGCAGAGGACTTCGCAGCGGTAAAGACCGATGGCGACGTCCAAAAACCTATGATAGGAATAGTTGGAGAAATTTATGTCCGCAGTCACCCTTTCGCCAATAGCAATATAATCGCCCGGCTCGAAGAGCTTGGCGCTGTCTGCGATTTGGCCTCGCTGGCGGAGTGGATTTATTATACCAATTTCACAAGAAGCAGGAACGCCAGAAGCACAGGCCAGGTTCGGGACTGGTTCACCAATATCTTTCAGGATTATTTCCAGCGCAGGATTGAAAAAACACTGGCTGACCCGTTGGAAAAGATGCTCGGCAAATCTGGCCTTCATGGCTTCGGCGAAGTGGGCTTGGCTGAAGGCCCAATGGAGAATGTAATCGAGATGGCTAAACCTTACCTGCATCATTCGTTTGAGGGCGAAGCAATCCTCAGCATAGGCAAAATGGTGGAGTATCATCATCAGGGTTTTGGCGGCGTGGTCAATGTGATGCCGTTTAGCTGTATGCCCTCGACGATTGTCAGCACCCAGACAAGGCGTATAAGCGATGATTGCGCCGATATGCCCATCTTGAATTTAAGCTTCGATGGCCAGGAAGATTCGACCTTGACTACTCGCCTCGAGGCCTTCGTCGAGCAGGTCCGCCAGCGTCAACCTGCGGCTGTACCCGCAATGATTGTTTAAAATTTCCCTCCGCAATTTTTTATTGCGGATTCCTTATTGTTTAGCCCCCCAATAAACCTCTTGATTTCTGCCTTAAAAGTATTATCTTCTATAAGATACCTTTGAAGGAGACAAAGTGGCAAGGAATTCCAAAATCGAATGGACTGAATCTACTTGGAATCCGGTTACCGGCTGCTCAAAAATTAGCTCAGGCTGTAAAAATTGCTATGCCGAGCGTATGGCTTTGCGTCTCAAAGCCGCAGGCAGTCGCAATTATGTCAACGGTTTCAATGTTGCGACACATCCTCAAACCCTTAAAACACCTTTACATTGGAAGCAACCTCACACAATTTTCGTCAATTCTATGAGTGACCTTTTTCACAACAATGTTCCCTTCGACTTTATCTCGAAAATTTTTGACGTTATGTGCAAGGCTTCCCATCACCGCTTTCAGGTATTAACTAAGCGTTCCCAGCGCCTGCTCCAGTTAAGCCATAATCTCCCTTGGCCGGAGAATGTATGGATGGGCGTTACAGTCGAAAATGCCAATTACGTCTATCGCATAGACCACTTAAGGCAGACTCCCGCCGCGATAAAATTCATCTCCTTTGAGCCGCTCTTGGGTCAGATTCCCAATATCAATCTTGAAGGCATTGACTGGGTCATTGTCGGCGGCGAGTCAGGCCCGGGCTCAAGGCCGATGAAATCCGAATGGGCTGTCGATATACGAAATCAGTGCCTTGATGCGGATATTCCCTTCTTCTTCAAACAATGGGGCGGCGTAAACAAGAAAAAAGCTGGCCGCTCCTTAGGCGGCAGAATATGGGATGATATGCCGGCAAAAAGAGAGCTATCATATGTTTGAATTGAAACCACCAGCAGATGACAGACAACATATCCCAACTGTAGGAGAATGGTCACACGACAAATATTACTTCATCAAGGGATATATTGACGCTTTCACCACAGCCATGAAAGACAAGGCCTGGTCTGGCTTGCACTACATTGACCTCTTCGCAGGTGCTGGCATAGTAAGACTCGAAGGGTCAAAAAATCTTGAATGGGGCTCTCCGTTGATAGCTGCCCAAGCCCCATATCCATTCACCAGATTACACTTGTGTGAAAAAAACAAACGCAACTATATTGCCCTCAAGGCGCGTGTTGAGCGAATCAAACCTGATTCCCAGATTCTTCAAGGTGACGCAAACAAAAAAATTCGTGAGATTGTTAAAGAAATTCCCAAAAACACTTTATCCCTCGCTTTTCTCGATCCGTACGGCTTACATTTTGATTTCGAAACTTTGAAAATCCTCTCAGATGTACGGGCTGACATCATTATCTTTTTCCCAGACCATCTCGATGCATTGCGAAATTGGGAGAAATATTATTTGAACAACCCACGTTCAAATCTTGATCGGTGCCTAGGCCCAAGCATTGACTGGCGTTCGATAATAAATAAGACCGCCCGAGAACATCTCGCCGAAGTTCTAAGAGAATTGTACGTTAAACAAATCAAATCTCTCGGATACACTCAGTTTGAATATGAGCGTATTATGATGAAGGGACACCCGCTTTACATTTTGATATTCTGCTCTCGGAGCGAACTGGCTGCTAAACTATGGCGTGGAATCTCGCAGAAAAAACCCAACGGCCAACGCACTTTCAAATATTAATTTTTTGAAAACTGAAATTTTTGCTTGACATTTCCTGTTCCATAACATATATAACCTCTAAGTTTTTTGATTATAATTTAAGCTCGGGCGAATAACCGCTTGAGCTTTCGTCGTTTATTGGAGAAGAAAGGGAGTAGGTGGGGACAGGGACAATATGGGAATGATAGGAGGCTACGAGTAATACAGAACAAAAGGGCGATAACCACCTGAGAGGTTCAGGTGGTTATAATAGAAATGTTACAGGCATAAGACCCGTGTAAGGAATTACACGGGTCCGCTCTTTTAATTGGAGGTAAATAGAGATGCTAAAAGTAGATAATACTGGGAATAAGAGGCAGGTACATATAGCAAACGACGTTGCTGAAGATTTGAGTATTGCCGAGGATTATTTGTATATACAGCATGACCCACACGGGTGCATGTTGAAGGTAGGAGCCGCGACAGAAAACCTTGTGGTCAACTATATAGCCGTAAAGCAGTTACTTGTGAGCCCAATTGGGCCAAAACCGCAATTTCAATCTTGCATAGCCTTGTTAGAAAAAGCTGAAAGTTGTCCAAAGGAAATCATACGGTCAATGAATTACATTCGGAAAAAAGAAATCGAGCAAATCACGAGAGGTGGGATAGGTGGTACGATGCATGCGAGTGTCTCAAGCAGGCAAACAAGATTTTAAGTTGGTACGTGAGCCATTTTGAGACAGTAACTTTGTCTTGATGTTAGAATAACGAAAATTAGAATCTGCCCTTAATAAAGGCAAAAGAATCTTTGATTTTTGCTGCTTGTCCGCCGTAAGTTTACTGAATGCGGATGTAATTTTTATCCGCCTCTGGCGGATTGCTTTTTTCATTTTTATTTTTTCCCCTAATTCCTAAACCCTATCCCCTCTCTGTTAACTTAGGTAACTTTTAGCTAAAAATTCCCCCTGCGCAATACGCGATACGCACGACGCAATACAAAAATGATGGTTTGCATTACCTACCATAAATCCTTGAATATTCCTATGTAGTTTCGGTATGGTTTCCGTAAATTCGGGTATGGCTTTCGTTAGTTTGAGTATAGTTTTTGTACGTTTTCCAATATTTTCCAACGTTTCCACCTAAACCCGCGCCGTTACCCCATTTCAATGCATTTTGTGAAATGCCTCCCTCTCGTTTTTCGCATTTTTCTTTACCTAAATTACCCAAACCACCCATCTTAACACCTCGAAGCAAAGCGAAGACCTCGGCGTAGTTTTAAACGAAGACGGGCCAGTTTTTGCCCCCAAAACAAGGTTTTTATCCGCCGTAAACCTCGATCGGCCCGAGTACTGATTTCCCTATTCTCTTATCGAATAAACACTGCCGAATACTGGTGCACAGATGGCATTTGTCCACATAAACCTTTGCCTGTACGTAACTTGCGCTCGTGGCCTTCTCTAATAGTCCCGCCGGCCCTCGCTCGAACAGCGTATTGATAAATTCATTCTGCCCCGGCCAAAAATCCTTCCATAACTGCTGCAGCGGCTTATAGTTAACGTTCCCAATGATAATCCCGCTGCACGTCCCGCTGAACACATTCCCATACGGGTCTATATGCACCCCCTTTGCACCTAAAAAATCCGCTTTACAGCTCAAATTTTCAAGTTTTTCCACCAATTCAGTCGCCACAGATTCCGCCAATTTCCCGCCAGCCCGGCCGGTAAATCGACAGGGATATTCTCTTATGGCCTCGATATATTGCTGCTGTAACTGTTTACCTGACAACCGTTTAACGTCGATGGGATTTTCTAAGTATTTTCTCCACCGGACCAGCACACGGTCAGCCCCCAAGAGGTTTGTCGCTATATTTGCCAACAGTCGAACCGGCTCTATATTGACGTATTCCTGATGAAACGGGTCGACGCTGATTTTTAGACGGTGCATTCCAAGCTCATTAAGGGCCTTTATCCGCTCTTTTACGATTTTTTCATCAGTGGCCCAGAAGCCGTTTGTTTCTATAAGGTTAACATTTCCAAGACCTTGTGATTTGGCCTTTTGCATAATCTCCAGCAGATGCTCCCAGTACAAAAACAGCTCGCCTCCTGTAAGATGCACCTTCGCATCGTCCTCCGCGAGAATCCTTAGCGATTCCCATGCGGCAATTGCCATATCCACGGGCATCAATCCATCATTGTCAGGCGAGCAGTTGTAATAGCAGAATTCACAACTGGCGTTGCACTTATACGTCAGCAGAAGTCCCGCCGACCGCCACAGCTTGAATTTTGGCTCATCTCGCCCAGCCTTTTTATTGTAGATGTTGTCAGATAGTTTCATCATGGCTGACGTTTCGAGTTGTTCGTACTTTTTACCCCCGCTTGAGAATATTTTTTCAGGTGTATCTGCAATACCGTAATATCCGCAGGCGTTATGCCGCCTATCCGGCTTGCCTGTCCCAAAGTAGCAGGCCTGAAAGCCAACAACTTCTCTTTTGCTTCTGCCCGAAGGTGCATAATATTGTTTACATCTAAATCCGGCGGAATCTTTTTGCTCTCCAGGGCTTGCGAGCAGGCCACCTGTCGTTGCTGTTTGGCTAAGTAGCCCTCGTATTTGGCGTCGATGATTACCGCATCCAAGACACCATTAGAACTTATGTTTTTAATATCAAGGCTCTGGGCCAATTGTTTAGTGACGGTATTGTTTGGCTGCCGCAATTGCTCCCATAAACTTAAGCCCTCCGAACGAGTATTTTTCAAATAACTTTTAAGGGTATCGATGTTTTTCAGCTTGTTTTGAAACTTTTGCCATCGACATTCATCTATAAGCCCGACCGATTTGCCGATTTGCGTTAATCTTCTATCCGCGTTATCGGCCCTTAGGGACAATCGATGTTCAGCTCGCGAGGTGAACATCCGATAGGGTTCGTCAATTTCCTTAGTTAATAAATCGTCTATCAGCACTCCGATGTATGCCTGGTCTCTGCCGAGAACGAGCGGCTCTTTGGACTGGATTTTTCTGGCGGCGTTTATGCCGGCTACAATACCCTGCCCTGCCGCCTCTTCATACCCACTGGTGCCGTTTATTTGACCGGCCAGGAACAAGCCGGATATTTTCTTTGTCTCCAAATTGCTTTTTAATTGGAGCGGCGGACAGTAATCGTACTCAATTGCATAGGCGTAATGTACAATCCGTGCGTTCTCTGTCCCGGGCAGCAATTTGAGCATTTGTTCCTGAATATCCTTCGGTACAGATGTGCTGATGCCGTTGCAGTAAATGGTGAAAATCTCTTCCTGCTCAGGTTCCAGGAAGACCTGGTGGCGACTCTTGTCTGCGAAACGAATAATTTTACTCTCAATGCTCGGACAATACCGAGGTCCCGTGGATTTTATCTGTCCGGTGTAAAGCGGGGCCCTATTCAGATTGTCTCTGAGCAGCTTATGTATCCTTTCGTTAGTATAAGTAATCCAGCAAGGGATTTGTTGCCTATCTATCGATTCATTCAAGAATGAAAACGGCTTTGGGTCTTTGTCGCCGAGCTGGATTTCGAGATTGTCAAAATTGACTGTTGACGCATCAAGCCTGGGCGGCGTGCCGGTTTTTAGTCTTTTCAGTTCTAATCCGATGCGTTCAAGACTTTGGGAAAGCTCATAGGCGGCAGGCTCATCAAGCCGACCACCGGGAAACTGCTGTGTTCCTATGTGCATCAAGCCACGAAGAAAAGTCCCTGTTGTCAAAACCACTACGGGGGCGTTATATACTGCCCTGTTTTGGCAGCGCACTGCTCGGACTTTGTTTTTCTCGACGACAATCTCCGTGGCCATTGCTTCCACGATGGTCAGATTATTCTCTTGCTCGAGGGCCTCCCGCATATACTCCGCGTACTTATACTTGTCAGCCTGCGCTCGCGGCGACTGCACTGCCGGGCCCTTCGAACAGTTCAGCATCCTGAACTGAATTCCCGTTGCGTCCGTCGCCAGCCCCATCAGCCCTCCCAGAGCGTCAACCTCGCGCACAATTTGTCCTTTTGCCAGTCCACCGATGGCAGGATTGCAGCTCATTTTGGCTATCGTGTCGCGGCTTATGGTCAGAAGGGCGGTTTTAGCGCCGATTTTCGCCGCTGCGTAGGCGGCTTCAACGCCGGCATGGCCTCCGCCTATAACAACGCAATCAAATTCATTTTTTCTCATCGATTTCAGTCAGTGCAACTGCAGATGCAATTGCAAAATTTGCTGTATGTGTAATACTGACGCTTATGTGTTTGATTCCAAGTTTGTCGGCGATTTTTTTAACTTCGCCGCAGAGAATAACCTCCGGCTGACCAGCCGGATTATTTATTATCTCAATGTCGGTCCAGGCAATCTTGCCCCGCCAGCCTGTTCCCATCAACTTAAGAATTGCCTCCTTTGCTGCAAAACGACCAGCTAATTTTTCTGTTCCGTTCTTGTTTGCCTGGGCGTATGCTTGTTCAGCAGCGGTAAAAACCTTACTCAGGAAACGTCCCCCGTGCCGCTTTATCATATCTTCTACCCGCGGAAAATCTACAAGGTCTATACCATGTGCCACAATTTCCATCTGTTAATCCAAATCAGCAATTCGACTTTTTTGAACTATCCCAACGAATGTTTAGGTAACGTAAAGCTTATTTTAGTTCCCTTGTTTTCCCGGCTTTCTGCCCATATATTACCACCATGTCTTTCGACGGTCTGTTTTGCTATGGAAAGTCCCAGGCCGGTGCCATCTCTTTCCACACGCCTTGCGTTGCTTGCTCTGAAAAACTCGTCGAAGACCTTATCTATTTCGTTTGTGGGTATACCAATCCCCGTGTCGGAAATCTCCACAAGAACGGTTTGGCCGTTGTCCTTGACCTGAATCTGAACGGTTCCATTTGCAGGCGTGTACTTAATGGAGTTAAGCAGCAAATTCGTTATTGTTTCTTCGATGGAGAACTGATTGCCAAAGACCTTATCAGCCGCGGGCTCGATGCTGGAGATTAAAGCTATGTTCTTATCCTCCGCTTTGGTTCTAACTGATTCGATAGCGCTTGACACCGTGATCTTTAAGTTGAAGAAAGCCATTTCAAATTTATCGCTTAGCCGCATTTCTGTTAATCTCAACAGGGCTTTTACAAATTTAGTGAGTTTTTTGGTGCGGTCATGTGCACGGTCAACAAAGTCGGCCTGTTGTTCGCTAAGAGGACCTGCTATTCCGTTAGCAAGAACACCGAGACAGCTTAGTATAGCCGCCAGATGCCCCTTGATATCGTGAGTTAATTGTAAAACATACTCATCTTTTATGCGGTCCTTCTGTTGAAGCTGGAGATTGACCTGCCTGTAGGCCTCTTCCTGCTTTCTCAACTGTGTCGAAATTGAGCTGGTCATGTAAACGACCAGATATAGAGTAGTTGAGAGAATAAAAACTATTCCCGCCACATAAAACCATCCGTGCTCCATATCATAGACTACAAAACCCCGCAGGCTGTAATGAGGAATGATTCCTTTGTGTTCGAGCACGGCCAGAAAGGTTATCAAAGACACTGCTAAAGTGGCCTGTAGATAGCTTTCCCGTGCTGAAAGCAAAATACTGGCTATAATCATATGGAACACAAAATATACGATGATGGGGTTTTCTATGCCGCCGGAATAATGCAACAGGATTGTCAGCATTATCAGGTCAACAGATATCTGGAGGTTGATTATTCTCCTGATGGGACCGGCTATATCGTCAGCTTTTGTTTTTAAAAGTCTTTTTAAAAGAAGCAGTGAAATAATGTTGTGAAGAACAAGCACGCCTGCGACGCAGTACAGCGAGACATCCTGCACCGATACGCCCATTATACTATGGGCAAAAAATGTGGCGGCAACCACACCCGCTATAGCCATCCAGCGAAGTTTAATTAACCAGTAAGCCCGGCTAACCAGTCTTGTATCCTGAGGCATCGGTTCCATATCAAGTCTTCGACGACAAAAGCCTTTTTATTTCTGCCAGTAAAACTTGTGATTCTACGGGTTTATCGAGGAAGCTGTCGACCGGCAGCCAACTTGGGTCGCCTGCGCTGGATTTAAAATCTATGCCTGTTTTACCTTTTGCTGCAGTCAGCATAAGTATAGGCATTTTTTTAAGCTGGGGGTCTTTTTTC
>JBAPXT010000335.1:0-1945 GCA_049284355.1 Sedimentisphaerales bacterium | reverse complement strand
GAATAATGGAGATGTAGTCGCATCCTATATTGATTCTTGGAAGTTAAATAAGGCGAGCCTTTACCGTACTTATATTAATAGAACTTTAATTGATGCGAATATAACTCCATCTGGGGTGCTCCTTGACAAATCTCAAAACAAATCAAGTTCGTACATCCTGGGTATGCAATCCACTGGAAGTCTAACGCACATAGATGTTGCCCAGCGCAGCTCAGCGGCTCTTAAATATGGTCGTGGAAATGAAATTGCGAACGGGATCTCTGAGGACTATCGTGGACAACAGAGTATTAGCTTAAAAGTTGGCATGAATGGATATATCATAAAGCAGCCGACTGAACAAATAGATTGGCTACCTTGTAATTGTCTTACGGAGCTCTATACTTACGATACTCCGACTACAGAATCGTCGTATTTGTGGGATAATAAATTTAAACACGAATATCCCTATGACCTGGAGAGCTAGCCGAAGACAGATGGATAATCCTTAATTCCCTTGCGCAAAACATTTTCAATGTATTATGTTAAAAAGTTACCAGTTGTGAACTTCTGAAACTCTGTATAGCATTGGTGCTAATGCTGATGGCGGCTTCTGCAGCTTCTTCAGCGCCTGAGACCAAAACCATTGGCCCATATAAAGTATCCTTTGATCTGAATACAACTTTGAATTACACTGTAAAACTCGAACAACCAATTCAGACGCCAACATACTCAATCTATCAAGTTCTGCTAAACACCTATAATACACTCTGGGAAAGATACAAATCGAGGAATACAAGAACCTCTCGAATTCGTCTCTGGAAACGGGCACGACCATATTTGAACTCAGTTTAGCCAACCAAGGATTTAACAAGAATATTTCAGCCGAAAATATCATTGTTGACGGCAAGAAAGGTTTCGTAGTCACAGGCATGGATCCAAGAAACCTAAGAGGATTTCGAAAAACCCATTTAATCGAAATATTTATATAATATTATACTATACTAAATGTTATGAGGGCCCTCATAGACTTTTCTATCCTACAGGAATATAATGATGAAGTTGAGCCTCGCGGTGATAAATTATCCGCGTTAGCAGCACTAGTTGACTGGAAGGGATTTTTGCCAATTGCAGAAGGCATGTTCAAGAATACAGGCGAACGAGGCGGCAGACCAAATATTAGCGTTATTATAATGATTAAGCTTCTCATACTTCAGCAGTTATATGGATTATCAGACCCGCAACTTGAGCTTCAGGTTGCAGATCGGATCTCCTTTCGAGTTTTCTTAGGGACAACGGAGGTTATTCCTGATTACACTACCGTGTGGCTCTTTCGCGAAAGATTGATAGAAAACGGTAAGCTGGAATCAATCTGGGAAGAGTTCCTAGATCAGCTCAAGGCAGAAGGATATGAGGTTAAGAAGGGAGTCATCCAAGATGCAACTTTTATAACATCTGATCCAGGCCATGCCAAGAGCGATGTCCCTCGAGGGGATAAAGCCAATACTCGAAGAAGCAAAGATGGTGCTTGGTCAAAGAAAGGAAACAAATCCTATTTCGGCTACAAGGGACACGTTATAGTCGATACTGAGAATAATTTCATCTGGAATGTTGAGACGACCATTGCTAACGTCCATGACAGCCGGGTGGATTTGGCAAATGAAGGAGAGGTCCGGTATGGCGACAAGGGGTATCATGGTGCAAAAACCAAAGGATACGATGCATCTATGAAAAGAGCAGCAAGAGGGCATCGGCTTAGCGTTTTTGATGAATTGCGAAATAAGAGAATCAGTAGTAAGCGATCTCCTGTAGAAAGATGCTTTAGCGTTATGAAAATCGTCTTCAGGGCAGGACATGTTATGGTCACAACGGTTGAGAGAACTTCGGTCAAAATGACGTTCAATGCTATCGGTTATAACTTATACAATCTGCTTGGTCTAGTTAACAAGAAATCTGCCTAGCGGTAGCC
>JBAPXT010000334.1:0-1626 GCA_049284355.1 Sedimentisphaerales bacterium | reverse complement strand
CATTGCCTGATCCTGGACAATCACTGTTTAACATCATTGTTTCCGGTGGTTCCGACCCCATGTCGTTTGCCGGATTGGAACAGGCTGCGCCTTATGTGGAAAAACTGCAGTTCAACGCCCAGAAAATAAAATCGTTGCCTAAAACCTATATTCTCTGCACGGAAAGCGAGTTTGCCTCGGTTACTATTGTCGCCAAGCAAAAAATAGCCGCTGATGGAAATGAGGCTCTTCGCTATTTTCTATGGGTAACGGATAACCATTTATCATAACCGTCTGTTAAATAAATGCTTGTGCCGTTCTCCCAGGAAGAACTCTTCAAGATCGCCCTTGGTCTGGAAAAACCGTGGTATATCAAGACTATCGACTTTAAGGTTGAAGAAAAGCAGTTGGACTTGCACATCGATTTTGAGACAGGAATCAAGTTCCCTTGCCCGATATGTGGCAAGTCTGGATGTCATGTTCATGATACTATGGAGAGAACATGGCGTCACTTGAACTTCTTCCAGTTCAAAACTTACTTGCACTGTCGCGTTCCACGCACCGAATGCGAGATATGCGGAATTAAACAAGCCAAAGTTCCCTGGGCAAGGAAAAGTAGTGGATTCACTCTACTAATGGATTCGTTAATAGTGCTAATGGCTCAGCATATGACGGTCAAGACAGTAGCTGATTTGGTTGGAGAACACGATACTCGAATATGGCGAGTTCTGGAACATTATGTGCAAGAGGCTCGATCTAATGAAGATTTTTCAGAGATCCAATCAGTAGGCGTAGACGAAACCTCTAGAGCAAAAGGGCATAATTATGTATCCGTGTTTGTTGATTTAGATAACTCTAAGGTAATCCACGTTTGTGAAGGAAGAGATTCCAAGACAATCGGCTCATTCAAAGATGACTATGAGAACCATCATGGTTCAGCTGAAAAAGTAACTAATTTTTGCTGTGATATGTCTCCTGCTTTCATTTCAGGTATCGAATCAAATTTCAAAAATGCAGCCATTACCTTTGACAATTTTCACGTCATGAAGCTGATAAACGAAGCTGTAGACCAAGTCAGGCGAGAAGAACAAGCTCATAATGGAAACCTGAAGAAAACTCGATATATCTGGCTGAAAAATCCTGAAAATCTTACAGAAAAGCAAAAGAAGGAACTGGGATCGCTTAAAGATATGCGCTTAAAGACCTCAAAGGCTTATGAAATTAAACTAAGCCTGAGAGATTTCTGGGATTTTAGAGATCCGCTCTTGGCCAGATCATACTTAAAGAAGTGGTATTTTTGGGCCACTCATAGCAGATTGCCATCTGTTATCGATAAAGCGAAAACCTTGAAGAATCATTGGAACGGAATATTGAATTATATAAATACTAGAATCGATAATGGGGTCTTAGAAGGAATTAACAGCCTTATTCAAGCGGCGAAGAATAGCGCAAGGGGATTTAGATCAACAAAAAATTTTATTATTACTATTTATCTCAGGCTAGGAAAACTTCATTTCAATTTACCCACATGAAACAGCGAGGAGCCCTAATTTTGCTTCCTTATAAATATAGAACCTTAAAGGCGTATCTTCCTGATCGGCGATTTTTATTCTGATATTTCCTAATAAGGGAATATCACCATTCTTC
>JBAPXT010000333.1:0-2638 GCA_049284355.1 Sedimentisphaerales bacterium | reverse complement strand
ACCTTACGCCGGAAGAGTTTATCAGGCAGGAAACTGAAAAATTTTCCACAGGCATGCCTGTGGAAACAGGATTAATTAACGCTGGATACTCTAATCTATAGTGGTACAATAAACGGGGTAAGGTCAGGTGACCTCTCAAAACCGGCAGATACTCTAATAAAAAAGATATCCAAGGCTGTGGGAGGCATATTTAAACCATATCAGATCAAGCGTGTAGCAAAGGCCGAAGCCGAGGCAACACTCATCAAAGCTCAAACCGAAATCCAGATTACGGATTTGCACCGGCGGGCGATGCACCGGTTCGTTGAAGAAGAGGCCAATCGCCAAAAGAATATTGAAGACATCACTGCTAAAGCATTGCCCAAATTAAATGATAAGGCCGATCCTTCGAAAGTAGAGGATGATTGGATAGTCAACTTTTTTGACAAATGCCGGATAGTATCTGACAACGAGATGCAGAATCTATGGTCGCGTGTTCTTGCTGGTGAATCCAATTCTCCGGGGACTTATTCTAAACGTACAGTCAACTTCCTTTCCGATTTGGATAAAGGCGAGGCCGAACAGTTTACGCGCCTTTGCGGGTTCGAATGGACTATTGATAGCGAAATAGCTCCATTGATTTATGATGAGTATAAGCACCAAATCTATAAGGACCAGGGAATCAACTTTGACTTGTTGAGACACCTCGAAAGCATTGGTCTTATCAGATTCAGCGATATCGAAGTTTATTTATATGAAGGTATGCCAAAGAAATTGACAGTTCTATACTATGGAACGTCTGTTACACTCGAAATGCCCAGCTACTCCAGCAACGAAATAAATGTCGGCCACGTTCTATTTACAAAGATTGGTAAAGAACTTGCCCCAATATGCGGCAGCAAACCTGTGGATGGCTTTCTGGAATATGTAATCAAAAAGTGGAAAGGTTTCAAATACCTGCCCGAAGACAAGCCCGAACAATCAAAAAATACAACCAACAACTAGTTGTTAAGCCTTTCGCCTTTTGAATTGACTTATAATTCTACCCGAAATCGCCATTGTTACAACGGCGAAAATTAGGACCCGGCGTCGCCTCCGGCTATGCCGCGGCAGCAATAGGGAACCCCCGTCGCGAGCAACGGGGTTAAACGACAAGATTTGATTGAATCTCGCCGCGAACTAAGCTACATTTATGCGATTATGAGCAAAAAGGTAGCAAAGCCACGTCTCATTGCTTTTGAAGTTACCCGCCGATGCCGGTATAGCTGCCAGCACTGCCGGGCAAACGCCGGTGAAACCGGCGAAGATAAACTATCCACAAGCCAGTGCAAAAAAATCATCAAAGCCATAGCGAAGTACAGCTCGCCTCGCGGCGAAGCGGGCAAGTGCGTTTTGATTTTAACCGGCGGCGAGCCGATGGAACGTGGTGATATTTACGAGCTTATTCGATACGGACGAGCGAGGGGGCTGCGAATGGTGATGGCCACGTGCGGTTACCTGATTAACGAGAAGACAATTGTCAGATTAAAGAAGGCGGGCGTTATGGCCTTATCTTTTTCCATCGACGGGGCCGGTGCAGAAACCCACGATAAATTCAGGGGGACTGCCGGTGCTTTTGATGCAGCAGTGAATGCCGCTAAAATAGCTCGTAAGGCGCATGTTCGTTTCCAGATTAATACCACAATCAGCAAAATCAATATTGACGAAGTTATCGGTATAGCAGAGTTAGCCGAGAATATAGGCGCTTATTGCTTCAATCCGTTTATTCTTGTTCCGACCGGTCGAGGGAAAGAGATTGAGGATGCCGTTCTTGACCCGGTGGAGTACGAAATGTTGTTGAATGAGCTGCTGCGGATAAAACTCAGAGCGGACCCGTCGCTTCCCTCGGCTTCGTCGAGAGGCGGGCGCCCCGAGGCGAGAATCAAAGTAAGAGTCACGTGCGGGCCACAATTTGCAAGAGTATGCAGGCAGGCCGAAACTAAAGGACTAATGGAGGACGTGCCCGGCTGTATGGGCGGCAGGGGCTTTGGATTCATAAGCTACCGCGGCGATGTGCAGACCTGCGGTTTCCTTGATGTGCTGGCGAGCAATCTAATCAAAAATAATTTCGATTTCGGCAAGATTTGGGAGGAATCGGAATTCCTGAAAGAGATTCGCAGCGTGTCAGCTTACAAGGGTATCTGCGGGAAATGCGAATACGCCGGCTTGTGCGGCGGGTGCAGGGCGAGGGCTTATGCAATGAGCGGAGATTATATGGGTGAGGACCCGGTTTGCAACTACCAAAAATAACCACGAATAAACACAATTATTTTACCGCAGAGAGCGCGGAGAACGCAGAGAAAAACTTAGCTAAACTAAAAAATTAGACACGGATTAACCCCGATTAACACTGTTTTAAAAGTAGATATAGGCGGGGTAAACCCCGCCCTACAAGATGAATTCGTGAAATCCTCCTTCGCTATTGCTTCGGAGGACAGGTCTGTGAAATCCGTGGTTAAAAAATAAGAAATAAGAGGCATGCAATTGACGAAACTGCAGAAACAACTGTGCAACGTGCTTCAGGACGGCCTGCCGATTTGTCCGAGACCATACGCTGATTTGGCAGAATATTTGAATAATAATGAAGAAACAATCCTGCAGGAAGTCAGAGAACTAAAAA
>JBAPXT010000332.1:0-5620 GCA_049284355.1 Sedimentisphaerales bacterium | reverse complement strand
GTTGTAGACCGATGCGTAAGCGGCAACGGCGGCCAGTATACAAAACTCTCCAAACAGGTAGTTTTTCCGGGTTAGAGATTCAAAAAGACCCGCTGACAAGATGAATATAAAAGCTGCGCCAAAGCCGGCAAGGTAGGATAAGAATGCAGAAGTGAGAATGACCAGCATGGCTCTGAACAAATTGTTGGAAAATGATATTTTTGTATATGTCAGGAGAAGGATTAAAGTTATTATCAGCGACAGGTAGCAGTCCAGTTGATGTTCGTAGCGACTTTGTATCGAAAGCAGCATTACTGCGGGTATGCAGCTAAGTATTCGCAGGAGCTTCAGACCCAAGTTTATTATCAGTCGGTCGGTCAGGATTGTCAGTAATACAGCAAAGACGGCGATAATAGCTGCGCCCACCGGCGAATAATAATACCACTGGGAAAGGAAGGCCGCCGCGTATTCGCTCAGGCCGCCCGCCTTAGAGGCTGATTCGGCAAAGAATGCCCACCCGGTGTAGAATATCGGCCAATCGGTGAATCTGCCGAACGCGTGGTAAATAAGATTAGGTTGTATTGTATAGAGACTGAACAGAAATACGCCGGCGAAGAATATTCCCCACCCTGCGAATGCAAGGCTGCGCTGAACTGTCAGAAAAATTTGTTTTCCCGATTCGGTCTTGATATTTTTCATGTCTTTGAGGGCCGCATTTGTTTTGTAAACCGAATCAACGGTATGGTCTGACTGCGGTAGCTTCCATTTCGAAGAGCAGGTCTTCCCTGCAGATATCGGCAATCGCCGTCAGCACCGGCCAGGGCAGAGCAGACCATTCTTCGCAGAACAACTTTTCAATCTCAGGGGTTTTGCAGTAGGCGGTGGCTTGGACGACATCCTCGTTGCAGCAGTCAAGCTGTCGGAGCAAGGCCCGGACGTTTTCGATAGTCTGCCGTATTTGTGCCGGGGTGTCGCCTATATTTGTTGTTTTGCCGTCGGCTCCTATTGAGGCGGTGCCGGAAACGAATACGGTTTCACCGGCGATGGTATTTGCGACGGTGGCCCTCGAAAAAGCAGAACCGTAATTTATCGCTCCCATCTGGTTTCCGCCGATGTTAATGTATTTGATGACGGCCTTTTTGCCGGATACGGCCGCCAGGTCCATCGCGCAAAGCGAACCATTGGCAGGTCTGATTCCAATGCCTGTGCTTGCTGGCATTTTGTCCTGACCGTTTCCGATAAGTCCCCACTTGGTGAAGAAAGCGTTCCGGACATTGTTGAACTGGTCGTACCAGTGAAGTATGTTTCCAAGCCACATCCATGTCCTTGGGACGGCGAACATATCCAGACCGACCTGCTTGAGAACAGACAGACCTTTTTCGAGCATATCGCAGGCCTGCTGGACGGCGTCTCCGCCGGCAGGATTGCAAATTCCGGATAGCATTACTATGTTTGTATCGGGTCCCTGAACGAGACGTCCGCACGAGGTGCCCTTGTATCGCAAAACCTGCGGTTTTGGACAACCGGTGACGGCGTGGACCTGCAGGCCGGCTATCCGGCCGTTTATGCCTTCTGGTGTGACCAGCCAGGCGGGTTCAACACCGTCATCCAGTTCTGCATATACGCTGCTGCGTATGGGTCGAGCGAGGCGGAGGGCGTCTTCCGTGGCGAATACTCTTTCCTGAACCAGTTGTGCACCAACATCCTCAAGTGTGGTTTTTACGGCGGTAAAGAGTTCTTCAGCCTGCTTTTCAGTATCTGCATCAGGGTTTGGACATGCAGTAATGTACAGTTCAGCTACGCTGCCGGCACGAATTGTTTTTGAGACAAGTTGCATTTTTCACTTATTGTAACACTATCTTAAAGGCATTGTCTATGACCAGCAATGACAGGGCAACAGAGACAAATTTACATTATAATAATATAAAAAGGGTCAGTAAACAAATCTGTTTTGGCAATACGGCTGGGCTCCAGTCGTTGTTGTAAAAACCTCCTTCCGCTTCATTTAACATAGGCCTTGGGCCTGGGTTCTACCCCACCGCGGCAATCTCATTCCACTATCGACTAACTCGCACTTTTGCAATTATGCTCTTTTGTTCTCTGTGCCATCTGTAGCTTTTGTAATTTTTGAATTTTGATATGTCATTTTGATTTTTGATTTGTTTTTCCTGTTCCCTGTACGCTAAAAGCTGCACTCTATTTTTAGCGTCCAATATTTTCCAACGTTCATGTCTCGCCGTAGCCTTGGCGAAGGCGGATCCACCTAAACCCGCGCCGTTGACCCCTTTCTCCTCATTCTACTAACGACTTAACCCCTATCGACTAACAACTAATTCATTACCCATCTTACCCATTTTACCAGCGACTAACGACCTGCGACTATCGACTAAACCGCCCGTCTCTGGCGACCCCTTAACATCTTATAACATTGTGACTTACGGCTATTTACTGTCTATCAAAAAGGTTACCGGCCCGTCATTGACGCTGCTTATTTGCATATGTTCCCCGAACACCCCCTTGCCGACCGTAACTCCTTGTCTTGCAATCAGTTCCCCAACTTTTTCATAGAGTTCCTCCGCCAATTTCGGCTCTCCTGCTGAATCGAAGCTCGGCCGCCGCCCTTTTCGGCAGTCCCCATGAAGCGTAAAATTGCTCACCAAAAGAATTCCTCCCCCTGCATCGAGCACACTTCGATTCATCTTTCCGGCATCGTCAGCGAAGATACGCAGGTTCACTAACTTCTCAGCCATAAACTCAGCATCGCTTACGGTGTCCCCCTTGCCGACGCTAAGGTAAACAAGTGAACCTTTATTGATTTGGCTGACTGTTTGGCCGTCGACCTCGACCCCGCTTTGCAAAACTCGTTGCACAACCGCCCGCATAGCTAATCCTTTCTGCCTCAAGTTTTGCAGGCTGACCCGAATCTCGGCGTGCCGGAATTCCCGGCCTCTATTTGTTATCGTCTTGTGTTTTCGTGCCTTTGCTGCTTTGTGTAGTCCTTTAAGGGACGTAGCACCAGTTTATTGCGGTGCATCTTTTCTGTTTCTGTCAGTATGCTCTCTGGTGCGCTCTTTGCCGCGATCTCGTTGCTCCCGTTCTTTGGTTTTTTTCTCCTCTCGTTCCATGAGCCGGCGGTATCTTTCAGTCTCCTTTTCTAATTTTTCTGTAACATCCTTAATCCGTTTCTGTCTGTCTAATAGTATACCATCGATTGCCGCCGTTGTTTTTACAGCCCCTTCTTTAACAGCGAGTCCTCGCAGGAAATTGAGCTCTGCTGTGATTTGTTTTTGCACCGCTAATGCCAGGTCCAGCTTTTCTTCTTTGCTGAGCGTCCACCTGGATATTTCGTCACTGCTTGCCATGTCTATCTGTTTTAACGCGTCGCCTAACCCCTCAAACTTCTCAATCTTGGCTCTAACAGCGTTTGGGTCAGCGGCTGCATTCGCATCGGAAGCTGCCTTTACACCGGCAACCGCATTCACATCGGAAACTGCCTTTGCACCAGCAACCGCATTCACATCGGCAGCTTTTTTGAGCACCACTTCTTTTGCTGGTTCTTCTTTTTGTTTTTGTTCTCCTGTCTGGGGTGGCATTTTCGCCGCTGGCTTGCCAAAGGCGGGAATGAGACCGGAAAATGCTATCAACAAGATTAACGTTGATATTGAAGTCACAAAAGCCTTCACAATATATCCTCCAAAATAGAGTTAGTGTTAATCAAAACCAATCAGCGGCCCTAATCCGCCATTTTTTGCATATATTCAATTATACAAATGTTTTGACTTGTATGTCAAAATCATCAAAATTTTTTTCACCGCCTCTTTCAAACCTGCTCTACGGAGGCAAGGCCAATTCTTTCTGTAATTCTATCAAATTCATCCAGAGAGTAAAATTCGATAATTATTTTGCCTCTTTGCCCGTTTTTGTGGGTTTCAATGGCTACCTTCGTGCCCAGCTGTCTGCTCAGTTCGCTCTCCAGTTCTGCGATATGGGCCGGTTTGGAACGTGCTGTGGTTTTGGCCTGGCCGGTTCCCTCAAGATATTTTCGTACTAATCTCTCAACCTCGCGTACGCTCAGCCGACCCGCCATTGCTCTGTTGGCAAGCTTTCGCCGAAGCTCATCAGTAGGCAGTGAAAGCATTGCACGGGCGTGTCCCATAGATAGTTGTCCCTCGGCTAACATTTGCTTGACTTCGTCCGGCAAGTCCAGCA
The DNA here is from genome assembly GCA_049284355.1 of Sedimentisphaerales bacterium. Classification (GTDB taxonomy): domain Bacteria; phylum Planctomycetota; class Phycisphaerae; order Sedimentisphaerales; family Anaerobacaceae; genus CAIYOL01. The sequence goes on along the minus strand of JBAPXT010000332.1, from coordinate 1,432 downwards.
GGCGCAGGTAATTAGCAAGGACAGAGCGGTTTTCGCCGAGCCGTTCAGCAGCTTCAGCCTGAGTTAGAGAGAAGGCGTTTAGATAGTTTTGGTAGGCCTTTGCACGCTCGATAGGGTTAAGGTTAGCCCGGTGTATGTTTTCAATCAGCGACCATTCGAGCATCTGCTCGTCGTTTGCTTCTCGCACCAGGGCGGGTATGGTTGTCAGAGAAGCTAATTGAGCTGCTCGGAGCCGACGCTCGCCGGCGATTAGCTCAAATTTGGTCCCGGCAGGGCGAACGATAATCGGCTGAACTATGCCGTTGGCCTTAATGGATTCAGCCAAATCCGCCAACTCCTGCTGGTCCCACACTGTTCGCGGCTGATAAGGATTCGGCGATATAGCATCGATGCTAATTTCCCGCAGTGAATCGCGTAACTCTTTGTCTGGTGGGAAGTTAGCAGTTACTGCTGGATTAGACAATATCTGGTTTTCTTCATTTGCAGTTAAGGTTATCGGACCTAAAAGTGATGCCAGTCCCCTGCCGAGGTGTTTTGGTTTTTCTTTTTTGTTGTCGGTCATATAAATACTCCTTCGTAACTTTATCCGCCTGCGGCGGATTGATGTGATAAGAATCCTGTCTTGCCTTTACAACTTTCAACTGACTATTAAGCACCAGCTCAAATAGTATTTCGGAATTTTTGCTGAAAATTCTGCAGCTTTGTCGGCTTAAAAATCGCTTTTCATAAAAAAATGTTTCACGTGGAACAATGTTAGGAAGAGTAAAGTGCCTAAATGACTATGCCATGCCACAGGCAGTGAGCTAACATTATAACAATAGTGCTGAGTTAAAGTTAGGCACATAAGAGCATCCAAATTTCAGGCAATTTAAAATTTTCTGAACCGGCAGGGGGATTGTTTCCCAGCTTGTCTGTGGCTTGGTCACAGGTGGCGGAATGTTTCACGTGGAACAAGAGTAGAGAAAATAGCGAGTGGTATATGGCATATAAAGCTAATGCTAATAAGGAGATAAATGAAGTGTTTGTTGGAAATATACCAAATATGCAAAATGGCGGGTAGTGGGTCCCCGCCAACAACCCCTGCCTACGACATGCAGGGGCAGGCTATGCGGGGATCTGCGCTACGCTTCGATGGGATGTTAAGATGGGCGCTATGGGTAAAATGAGTAAAAATGGGCCCGTCTTCGTGTAAAACTACCCGGCTTCGCCTACGGCTACGCCGAGGCAAGCGCCGAGGTCTGCGCTTCGCTCCGGGGGGTTTTTGGGGTTAAGTGTTTGCGGGATAAGGAGTTAAGTTAAAAATTCGCGGAATTATGCCTTTAACAAAGAAACGAGGAAAATGTGAAACAAAAACCAGCATTGAATAGTTGTGTTAATTGTAAACATGAAAAGACTTGTGGTTATTCGCATTTAAATACAATCGGAGAACGTA
>JBAPXT010000331.1:0-12965 GCA_049284355.1 Sedimentisphaerales bacterium | reverse complement strand
GCCGAGATTCGCCAACGACAGCCACGTTATGTTTGAGCTTTTCAATGAGCCGATTAATGATGTTAATGGAGATTGGATTTTCGACAGCAATGACACTGCTGACTGGCTTAGTGTCAGGACTGATATGCAGGTCTATCCAGGTCTGCATATCAGTTCTGACACTAAGCCAGTCAGCAGTATCATGGCTGTTAAAAATCCAATCACCATTAAGGTCATTTATCGGCTCATTGAAAAGCTCAAAAATAACGTGGCTGTCGTTGGCGAATCTCGGCGCCATATACTCCCAAAACGCGCTTGTTGTGGCAACGTGGTCGTATGTATTTGCGACATAATGCCAGTCGATGATTGTGTACATATCCTTGGTTCTGCAGTAATCGACAACCGGTCTGAGAAGATTGTTATAGAAATTATTATTACTGGGATTGAATCGATTTGGCCAAGCGGGTGCCGCATCAGCCGGGGTAATGTTAATCCTTATGACCTTCGGGTACCAGCCCGGAGAACTTCCCTGGGTATCGCTTTTATTCGTCAGCCGGTTTATCATATTAATTGCGCCGCCCTGCCACGTCTGAAGAAAACCCAAATCAATCAAATCGATGCCCCTCAGGACAACAACATTGCCGTTAGGGTCTTTGATTTTATTGCCGTCCGTGTGCAACCAAGGAGTGGCGGCATTAACAGGCGTGAGTGAACAAAACAGCATACACACAATAACAGCCTTAATTGCCCTCTTTGTCTCCGATTTCATCGCTGTAACCTCCTGAAAATCAAACAACTTTCTGATGAGACTTCAAAGGGTCGGCTCACAACATAAAATATGTATGATGATGGCAAAAATCCGTCTTTTTTAGCTGTTTCTGCCATATTATTAAGATTATCATAAATCATTGATTTTGTCAAGAATTAACCGCATGCGATTACCCGTTTTGAAGCAGGCAAGGTGATGAAAAAGACCTTCTTGTGCTTGTAAAATCCGCGGCAGAATTGCTTGTCTTATTTTCTCATCCGCGGGATGTCCGGCTCGACGTGAACAGTAATATTGACCGGGCGTGTTATCTGCTTGTGCAGCGCTTTTTCTAAACTGTCGGCTATTTTGTGGGCTTCAGTTATGTTAAGATGCGGGTCAACAAGTATGTGCAGGTCGAGAGAGACCTGTCTTCCTATGGCGCGGGTACGGAGGCGATGGTACTGACGGATTTGTACGTTGGCCTTGATAATATCTTTAATCTGCTCAATCGTCGCATCGTCAACGGCTTTTTCGATTAGTTCCCCGATGCAGTCCCCGATAAGCTTGGCGGCAACTATCGTGACCATAACGCCGATGCCGATGGCTGCAACCTGGTCGCCGTGGTCGAAGCCGAATTTCTGCAGGATTACGCCGATAATGACCGCGACCGAGCTTAAAGCGTCTGCCCGGTCGTGCCAGGCGTTTGCAAGTGCTGCCGGGCAGTGATATTTTATTGCCGCCGCTTTTGTAACACGATAGACCACTTCTTTAATGACGATAGCGCCGGCCGCTGCTACTAAGACCATGTTCCGGGGATGAGTAACATTATTCTTTGCAATGTCAAGTGCCGCATAGTATATCATTCCCAGCCCGACGCCTAACAGACCCAGTGCAATAGCAATGGCCGCAAGTGTTTCCAACTTGCCGTGCCCGTATGGGTGTTCCGAATCAGGCTTTTTTGAGCCGAAATAAAGACCCAGCAGCACCGCAATGTCGGTTAGCATATCCGATACCGAATGAATGGCGTCCGCTATGAGGGATAACGAACCACTGATGAAGCCTACCACGAACTTTCCGGTAATCAGAACCACGTTGGCTGCTATACTAAGATATGTAACAAGCCGAAGTTGCCTTGAGGCTGTCTGTTGTTTATCTTCGCTCATATAGGTTTCCTTTTCGGTTTGTTAGCGTGTAATTTTAAGAACGGCTTCAATATATTTCTTAACAGTCAGTTTACTTGTTGCCTCTGCGATAACTCGAACAACTGGTTCGGTATTGCTTGGTCGTATATGCAGCCAGCCGTCGTCGAAGTCGAATCGGCAGCCGTCGGTGGTGTCAAGTTTTGCATCGGCAAAGGTCTTTTTTGCCGATTCGAGTATTCGCTGTGCCTGCTGACTATCTACCGAGAATTTTTCTTTGCTCATATAATAGGCGGGGATTTCACCGACTAACTGACTTACAGTCTTTCCGGTCTCGGCCATCAATTGCAGGACAAGGGCGATAGCAACGAGGCTGTCGCGGATTGGGCCGACCCGCAAATCTATTACCCCGCCGTTACCTTCGCCGCCGATGATGCAGTTGTGTTTGAGCATGGCTTGAGCCACGTTCGCCTCGCCGACGGCGGTGCGGATAACCTGACCACCCTCCTTTTCAGCGATATCGTTGAGCATCCTCGATGTTGAAAGATTTGTTGCCGCCTTGCCGCTTTCCCTGCTAAAAATGTATTTGGCTGCCAGAGCAAGTGTGTATTCTTCGCCGATGTATGTCCCGACCTCGTCAACAATTGCCAACCTGTCGGCGTCTGGGTCCTGGGCAAAACCGATATCGGCTTCTTTCTCTTTTACCACTTTACAGAGCCCTGTTAAGTTTCCGGCAATCGGTTCGGGCCTGTGGGCGAAAATACCGGTTGGTTCATCGTTTATTGCGGTAACTTCGCAGCCAAGCTCGGCAAGCATATTCTTAGTGACCCGCCCCCCTGCTCCGTTGACACTGTCTAAAACAACCTTGAATTTCTTCGCTGCGATTGCCTCCTTGTCGACTATCGCCAAAACCTTGGAGATATGTATGGCATCGGTCATCTCATCGGAAGTCACTGTGCCGCAATGAGGTGAATCGACAAGGGCAAAATGTCTGTCGAGATAATATTGCTTGATTTGTCCTGCTGTCTCTGACGGCGGAGCGATGCCGTCACCGAGCAACAATTTTATTCCATTATATTGAATCGGATTATGTGAAGCGGTGATGACGACTCCGCCGTCGCATTGCAGCTCTCTGACCATAATACCAACGCCGGGCGTGGTTACAATTCCTAAATCAACCACGTCAATTCCGACGGCACATAATCCTGTCGCTACGGCTGATTTTAACATCTGGCCGCTTGACCGCGAATCCCGCCCGATGCACACCGATAATTTTCCCCCTTTGTTGGTGTGTCTGCTTTTCAGAAATGTACCGAAGGCACTGCCGTACTCGGCGGCAATCGAAGGAGTAAGATTTTCGCCGACGATGCCTCGCATTCCGCTGATACTTATTATTAATTTCTCAGGCATATCGTCCCTCATATTTTCCCCCTTGCCCCAAAATACTCTATTCTATGCTTTCGGGGCTTCTGCTTCTTTCCAAAATTCTTTTCAGTTTTGCAAGGACAGTATCGACCTGCTTTTGTTTCAGCAGCAGAATTTCCTGCAGCGCCTCGCCGATATAAGGTAAATAGGTTTCAATGTAGTGCCTTTTGTCTAATTCCTGCTGGCTGCGTCTTTTTCTTCGCAGATACATTCCCAGTTGTCTGCCGCAGTCCTGGACGGCTAATTGTATTTCTCTGATGATTTCCGGATAGTGGGCGATTGCTTCTTTGCTTTCGGATGTAAACGGCACCCAGACCGAAGCAATGTGCACCATCAGCAGGACCGCACCTGTGGGCAAAGTGCCTCTGTTCTGGCTCAGACCGTAATTTCGCCAGTTGATGTTCAGGACTGATTTATAAATTGCACACGCTGATTGCTGATGTAACAAAGGCACGCGATTGGCGATGCGCATAAGTCGCATCAGAGGTTCTTTGTCCGGCTCGCTGTTGCCGTTGGTTTTGGTTGAGGTTCCATCAGAATTTGTTCCGTAGGCCAGGGCTGCTTCGATAAGAAAAGGATTCCCGCGATAAACCGCAGGGCTGCGCGAGCAGGCTGCATAAAAATCAGCTTTCACCACCGCTCGGAGTCCTTCCTGCAGCTGCTCATCTCCGATAGGGCTAATGCAATCGGTGGCCGGCGCCATAATCCTGGTCTCATTTATTGCTGCGTGGAGTGCCTCCGCCTGTTTTAAGGTTAGACTGTGAGGTTTAAGCGTGCTCCGAAGCTTCGCCTTTTGGCAAATCTCCTGTGCCACTCGTGGGCTTACCCTCGAAAATTCGTCTTTCAAAAAAGCTGATAGCTGCCTTGAAGAGCTGTCGTGGGCCATCCTGAACAACAACCCCAGTTCGACGCCGTACGGGTGTGGTTTGATTTCCCTCGGAGCAAACGGCAGTTCCTTAATTTGCCTCGGATATTCATAAACATTACCGTCCGGAGCGTTGTAATGAATAGTTGCGTGCGGATTGGCCATAGCGGTTTGAGCAATGTATTCATCGACCGATTGACGTCCCTTTTGGTATTTTCCTTCAATCGTTATGGTAACGCTTGTTCCGGTGGGCAGCTCAAATTCACATTCTTCGTCAAGCACAATTTCAGGTCTGTTTTTTGCCGTGTCAATCTGCACGTGGTAATGGTGTGCGTTTTTCTTGAGGGTTGTTCGCGAGATAATCTGCACCGGCTTACCGGTGGTCAGCAGCCCATACATACCGGCGGCGGATATGCCGATGCCCTGCTGGCCCCGGCTCATCTTCAGACTGTGGAACTTGCTGCCGTACAGCAATCGCGCAAAGATGTTTGGGATTTGCTGCTTTACTATCCCCGGCCCGTTGTCTCTGACGGTTAATACAAACCTGTTATCCGCAAGGGGCTGTATATTGATTAGCAGCTCCGGCAGAATGTGTGCTTCCTCACAGGCATCGAGCGAATTGTCAACTGCTTCCTTGACGGCTGTCAGTAGCGCCTTGCGCGGATTGTCGAAGCCGAGAAGGTGTCTGTTCTTGGCAAAAAACTCGCTGACGCTTATGCTCCGCTGCTTGGCCGCCATTGACTCGGCTGTAGCAGCAGCCGCTCCCCTCTCGCGCTTGACGACAGGCTTGACCTTTGTCTCAGCAACAGCTTTTTTGCGTTTACTTGCTGTCCTGCTTTTTTTATTCTTTCGCTTTGTCTTTTTTGCCTTTTTGGCTTTTGCCATAGTAAGGAGGACCCCTGCCAATCAGTCCAGCTTGCAGACATAAATTTCGTTCACGAAATCAAGGTCGCTCAGCTCTTTAACGGCTTTTGCATCGGGTTCCCTGTCGAGACTGACAGCCAGAACTGCTTTTTGCTCTTCGGGCTTCTGCCCGACACCCATCGTGCATATATTGATTTTATGCTTGCCGCAGACGGTTCCTACTGCGCCGATAACGCCCGGCTTGTCGTCATTAAAGATGACTAAGACCGCTCCCTGCGGCGTCATCTCTATATTGAATCCGTCGAGTTCGATTATTCGCAGCAGTTTCTGTCCGAACACCGAGCCCGTTACAGTCCGCGTGACCGTATCGGTAACAACTTTGGCGCTGAAACTTGCCGCCACGTCCTTCGCCTCAGTGTTTTTCGTTTCGTCGATGCTTATGCCGCGTTCCTTTGCAAGGATACCGACATTGACCATATTCAAAGGCATATCAAAATGCTGCTGCAGTAAACCGATTAGAAAATGAAGTGTGACCGGTTCGACGGCTGCTTCAGCTATCGAGCCGCGATATTGAACTCCAACCTTCTTGATAGGGCCGCTCGAAATGCTGCTCACAAGCGTGCCTATCCGACGGGCAAGTTCTGCATACTGGCGAACAATCGGCGGCATCGCCCCCGCAGCAGATGGTGCGTTGACCGCGTTTCTGACCGCCCCGCCCTTGATTGCTTCTACAAGAATCTCCGCTGCTTCGACGGCGACCTCTACCTGCGCCTCCTCCGTACTGGCGCCTAAGTGCGGCGTAACAAGGCAGTTTTCAAACTCTTTGAAGCGGAAACTTTCAGGCGGCTCCTTCGGAAAAACGTCCAATGCCGCCCCAGCAATCCGCTTCTCGGCAAGGGCGTTATAAAGTGCGTCCTCGTTAATAATCCCGCCTCTCGCGCAGTTAATCAGCCGCACGGTCGGCTTCATCATCTTGATTTGCTCGGCGCCAATCATATTCACCGTCTGCTCGTTTTTCGGCACGTGAACAGTAATATAGTCCGCTTCCTTGAATATCCTTTCGAGTTTATCAATTACTTCAACGCCGGTTTTTTCTGCGTCAGCCGGTGCCGCAAGCGGGTCATAGCCGAGGACTTTCATATTAAGCCCTTTTGCCATTTTCGCCACAGCCATACCAATCCTGCCTAACCCTATAACCCCGAGCACCTTGCCGTTGAGCTGGTTCCCCATATATTTTTTTCTGTCCCACGCCCCGCTCTTCAAGCTGTTACACGCAGAAACAACATTTCGGCTCATTGCAAGCATCAAAGCCATCGTATGCTCCGCCGCGCTGAGGGTATTGCCGCCAGGCGTATTCATAACGAGTATCCCTTTTCTCGTCGCTGCCGGAACGTCGATGTTATCTACTCCGACCCCAGCTCGCGCAACGCCCTTCAGTTTCCCCGGATTGGCCAGCACCTTGGCGGTAACTTTCGTATCGCTTCGGACTATCAAACCGTCGTATTCGCCGATAATCTTGGCAAGTTCGTCTTCGCTGACGCCGGTTTTAACAACCGCTTTAACGCCGTCCATCGAATTGAGCAAGTCAATCCCTTCCTTTGCGAGTTTGTCTGTAATCAGAACCTTAATCATTTCTGTCCTCCAAAAGACCTTTATTTTTTCTTGCACTCTTACGCACTTACGTTCTTTTTGCGAACCACATTGTAGCTATCTTTCTAAGAATATCAAGGTTTTCCTTTATGTCATCTGCGACAGCGGCTTAATAATCTTCTTGACAAGCACTGCAGCTTAAAGTATTATAAAAGTATTATATCTGTTCTTCAAATCACCACTTTGTTTTTCGTGGGGTTTAAGCAGTAAATTCAGGCAAAATTAACCTGTCCGGAAGAAAGGTAAAAGATATGTTCAGGAAAATTCACACGCTATACGCGGTAATTTTTATTGCCGCTTTTTTGCTGGTCTCGCAGATAAGCTTTGCATGCTCAAGCTTTTGTCTTAACCAGGGCACGGATAATATTGTACTTGCCAAGAGCTTCGCCTTCATGGCAGGAGACGGAATGGCGATTGTAAATAAGCGCAACGTATCAAAGACGGCTTTAATATCGCCGCCAGACACCCCTGCTAAATGGGTCTCTAAATACGGTAGTATTACCTTCAACCAAATCGGCAGGGAAATGCCCTACGGCGGGATTAACGAGGCGGGACTTGTCGTTGAGGAAATGTGGCTTAATTCCGCAATCTACCCCGCCACAGACGCAAGGGATGCTGTGACCGAGCTGCAGTGGATTCAGTATCAGCTCGACAACTGCGCCACCGTCGATGAGGTTATCGCCACCGATAAAAAAATCAGGATTGCGCAGGAACATTCGAAAATCCATTATATGGTTTGCGACAAGGCTGGCAGCGTCGCAACGATTGATTTTATCAACGGCAAAATGGTCAGCACTAAAAACGGCTCCCTCGTTGCCCCCGTCTTGACTAACAGCACCTACGGTGAATCAGCCCAATATCTGGCTCAGTACAATGGTTTCGGCGGAACTAAGCCTCTTGCAATATCCAGCTCTTCCCTCGACCGCTTCACCAGATTGTGCTATTTCCTCAAATACGACAACAGCAAAAACACCGCTAACCCTGTAACCTATGCTATGGATATGCTGGCTTCCGTTACTCAGCAGGGTTGGCAGTGGAGTATGGTCTATGATGTTAAAAATCTCAAAGTGACCTTTTACACCCGCGAATTCGGAAGAGACAGAACTATCTGCCTTGCCGATTTCGATTTTTCCTGTGAATCGCCGACGCTGGTTATGAATATAAATAGGCAGGTTGCTCCGAATACCAAAGATGAGTTCATCCCTTATACTGCGCAGCTCAACAAGGACCTCATTGTCGGCGTATTTAAGCGGACTGATTTTTTGCAAAATGTCCCTGATGTCCTTCTGGAGCAGTTGGCCAACTATCCCGATTCTTTCTCCTGCTCCGGAAATTAATTATTGCAATTCCTCTATATTTAGTCCTCTAAGTCCTTGACTTCGGGGGTTACTTGCTTTGCCCATTTAACCACTCCCCACCGTCATTGCGAGGCCGTAAGGCCGCGGCAATCTTATTCCACTAACGACTAACGACCAGCGACTAAATTGTATCCGTCTTTCTAAAGAATATCAAGTATTGAAAACTTACAGATATACTTCGTACCACCATGCTGCAGTGTTCTTAAACTGGTAGTTCACTATCATAGTTTTTGATACAAGGCGGCTGGAAAGATTGAATCTTTAGATGGACTTGATATTCTATGCTATATGGGAAAGTCCGGTCAGAAGAATGGATTTATGAAAGTATCGTCTTTTCAGGTTATTACTGTAACTTTAGCTGTCATAGTGGGTTCCGCCTGTGTTACCTCATCGCAATCTCCCCTCCCGATGATTTACGATATGGTGCATCACAACCCGGGCGAGCCGCTTTATGAAAGTCGCTATAATAATCCTGCCGTCATCAAAGAAATGGGATTCAATGGAAAAGTATATTTCCTTTTTGATTCCCCACAACTGGCGGTCGACTGGGACCCTGTCGACCCGGACATCCTCCCGGCTGGCTCGGAGGCGGAAAAGTGGGTAACCCGGAAGGCGGAAAGGCTTCATCGAGAATATAAACGCTGCCAGCAGGCCGGTATCCAGGTATATGCGATGAGCGATTTAATACTTTTTCCCAAACGGCTGATTGAAAAATTCGCAATGGAGAAAACCTTTGGAGACCCAAAAGACCCGAAAACACAGAAGTATCTCCGTCTTTTACTCGATTTGATGTTCGAACAATTCCCTGAGCTGGATGGTCTGGTGGTGCGCATCGGTGAGACCTACCTTCACGATGCCCCCTACCATAGTGGGCGCATCGACAATAAGACCAGTGCTGAAAAAACGATTATTCCTCTTATGCAGTTATTGCGGGAAGAAATTTGTGTTAAGCGTAATAAACAGCTCATCTTCAGAACTTGGCTTAGCTTCGACACCGACCTGAAAACCTATATGGCCGTAAGTGATGCCGTTCAGCCGCACGATAAACTGACCTTCTCAGTTAAACACTGCGAAGATGATTTTCACCGCGCCAATCCTTTTAGTAAAGTGCTCGGGCAAGGTCGGCATAAACAGATTGTCGAGATTCAGTGTGCTCGTGAATACGAAGGCAAAGGTGCCTACCCCAATTATATTTCCAACGGTGTTATCGAGGGATTTGAAGAACATAAAATAAGCACAGCCCCCAACCAGATTAAGTGCCTTCGCGATATTTATACTAAAAGCAACCTCCTCAAAGGAATCTGGACCTGGACACGCGGAGGCGGTTGGGAAGGCCCCTATATTACCAACGAACTGTGGCCTGACCTGAACGCCTGGGTGCTGGCGCAATGGGCGAACAATCCCTCATTAACTGAAGAGTCGATTTTTAACCGCTATGCAAGTGAACAGCTTGGCCTTAAAGGCGATAGTGTCAAAAAATTCAGGCAGTTGGCCCTGCTGTCCGCTGACGCGGTCATACGCGGGATAAGTTCAACGTATGCCGATGTGAGCCCTTGGTGGACGCGCGACCAGTATATTGGCTGGCCGGAACTGCCCAAAGAAAAGGACAAACTCAACCGCCTGCTTGCTCAAAAAGATGAAGCTGTTGATATGTGGGAAAAAATTGTCAGCCTGGCTGACTCCATTGACTTCCCGGACAAGGAAACGGGACAATATATTCAGGTGTCCTGCCGGTATGGTTTGCATCTGTATCGAATCTACCGCTGTGTTTTCAATCTGGCTGCCCTGGAAAAAAGTGATGACAAAGCCGCTTCCCAAAAATGGTTCACAGAATATGACCGGGCGTGGAATGACTATATCCTGCTGAAGCAGGAAAACTCTTGCTGTGCAACGCTCTATAGCCGTTCGGACCTGAAACGCACACGGTTCACTCCCGCAGCCGATGTCAAAATTCAAAAATTGCGAAAACCCGCCACTGAATAATCGTTGTAAAACTACCTTCATTCCGCTCCACTTAGCCCCTTGCAATGCAAGGGGTTACTCTGCCGTTTCTCTGAAATCCATGTCCTGTGTGATGCGTCGTTTGCTATCCCATCGGGGTGTTTTCTACTCCCTCACTGACGATGTTTATATCTTTCCCCTATAATATCAACCGCGTTGCCCCATCTTGGTTATCAAACGCCATCGTCCTTTATGACTCCTCCCCTGTCGCCCCAGTAACGCTTGAGGTCCGCGTATGCCTTGCAGTTCAGCCGGAGATTGCTTCTGTATGAAAGATTGCCCACCAGCGCTATCAATGGTTTGCGGTATTGCCACAAGTTGCTCCACACCCTGCGGGCAATGCGCGGCATCGAATAGAAGTGCCGGTCGCAGGAAACCATTTCTTTGATGACCCCGTCCAGAGACAAATGCTTATACCGGGCTACAGGGAAGGTTAACGTGTAATATTTCCAGTCTTTAGGGAACGTATCGAGGGCGACGCGACCGCCAGATTTCATCTCGTCCCACAGACGCGTCCCGGGAAGAGGAGTCAAAAACAGCACGTTGAGATTGTCCACGCCGTACTGACTGGCCACCTTAGCGATACGTTTGCCGATGCCGGCCTCGTCTATGTCCAGACCGATGATAAAGGAACCAACTACCAGAATGTTGTGCCGTTGTATGCGACGTACAGAGGCCCTGAAGTTACGCCCTTTCAGAAGGTTGAATTTTTTGCCGACCTCCGCAAGCCCTTCTGGTGTAGGCGACTCAAAACCGATGAAGACACCTCTGCACCCGGCCTTGGCGGCCAACGTCAGAAGTTCTTCGTCATCCGCAAAGTTAATGGTGGCCTGTGCAACCCATTCCTTTCGCGGCTTCACCTTTGCTATAGCGCGGAACATCTCCTTGGCGCGGGCGATGTGACTGGCGCTAGTGCCGATAAGGTTGTCGTCCACCACCAGAACATGTTTCTCACGAATCAACTGGAATTCCCGCACAACATCCGCAATGGGACGCTGCCGGTACTTGGCCCCGTTGAACGCCGTCACGCTGCAAAAGCTGCAGTTCAATGGACAGCCGCGCGTCGTCTGAATGGCTCCGAATGCATATTCCCCTCCCAGCAAATCATGCCGAGCGAGCGGAACATCGTCTATCTCGGCAAGCCCTCCGTCATACCGGCTCTTCAGACTGTGACTCCGGGCATCCTCCAGAACTTGAGGCCAGATGCCCTCAGCTTCACCGGTAACGACCGAGTCCACATGCTCTGTGGCCTCCTCCAGGCACATGGTTGCGTGAATGCCGCCCATGACCACGGGCACGCCTGTATTCCGGAAGTGACTGGCTAATTCGTATGCGCGGTTCGCCTGTGAGGTGAATGCGGTAATACCCACAAGGTCAGGCCGGGGCATCGCTCGATAGTCCGGAACACCGAGGTTCTCGTCCACTATCGTGATTTCCCACTCAGGCCCGGTCAGGCCCGCCAGTACCATAAGCCCCAGCGGTTTCCACACGCGGTAACGGTTCCACCGGCTACCCTTGACCCTGACGATACTGACAAGCGGATTTGACGGATTTATCAGATATAGTCGCATAGAATCCATTCACTTACGGCTTTTACATCACTACGCTCAATCATTATGATTACTTATCATTGCAATCTCAACCCAAATCATAAATAATAAATCGAAGATTGTAAACAACTTTGTCATCCCGCCCGAGGCCGAAGGCCAAGCGGAGGGTTCTATTAAAACTACCCGGACTCAACCGACCGGCAACTAACGACTGATTGACCACCCGCCAAGAATTTCTTATACTGGCGAAAATAGCAAAAAAGTTAAGGAAATACCGCCAAAAATGAAAATATCAGTAATACTTGCTCACCCTGATAAAAAAAGTTTCAACCACGCTATAGCAGCCGCTGCCGTTGAAACGCTTAATGAAAATGGTCACAAGGTTTGTTTTCACGATTTATACCAGGAAAAATTCGACCCAATATTGCCGTTTGAAGAAATCCCAGAAGGGGCCCCCCTGCCGCCTGATATTAAAAAACATTGCAAGGAAATCTCAAACGCTCAGGGCATTATCATCATTCACCCCAATTGGTGGGGCCAGCCACCGGCTGTTTTAAAAGGTTGGGTAGATAGGGTTCTTAGGCCGTGTGTTGCTTACAAATTCCTCGAAGGCGACAAAGGCGAAGGTGTTCCAGTCGGCTTGTTAAAGGCAAAATCAGCAATTCTTTTCAATACTTCTAATACCGAAACTGAAAGAGAAAAGAAAGTATTCGGCGACCCTCTTCAGACCCTATGGAAGAATTGCATTTTCAACTTATGCGGCATACCGGTTCTCTATCGAAGAACATTCAGTGTCATAGTTACCAGCTCCCCGCAGCAGAGAAAAAAATGGCTGAATGAAGTCAGACAAACCATCGACAAATATTATCCGAAGCAGTGAAAAAGATAAAAATAGTAAAAGTGTCGGATGAGAACCTTGTTTCCGTTGTTGAAGCTCTTGCGCATAGCATCTGGCGTGAGCATTTTACCCCCATCATAGGCAGTTCCCAGGTTGAATATATGCTCGAAAAATTTCAATCGCGAGAAGCCCTTTTAAATCAAATAGAAAAAGATGGCTATCTTTATTATTTACGTGAAGATAAAAATGGCAATTGGGTTGGATATTTTGGAGTTGTCCCCCGGCTGAAAGAATTATTCTTAAGCAAATTATATATCACTGCTGAAAATCGCGGCAAAGGATTTGCCAAACGCGCCTTGGAATTTATTGAAACGCTCGCAAGGGACAACGGCCTTTCCAGCATCACCCTTACAGTAAATAAGAATAATTCTGATTCAATTAAGGCTTATAAAAAGCTCGGATTTGTTATCACGACTTCTCTTGTTACCGATATTGGCAATGGCTTTGTAATGGATGATTACAAAATGGAAAAAACCGTCCCCGTCTCT
>JBAPXT010000330.1:0-1795 GCA_049284355.1 Sedimentisphaerales bacterium | reverse complement strand
AGTCTCGACGTTATTGATTGTGGTGGGTTTCCCGAAAAGTCCGCCGCCGACATTAGCCGGGAAGGGCGGTCTCTGGTGAGGATTGCCGCGCTTGCCCTCGATAGAAATTAACAATGCTGTTTCTTCTCCGCAGACAAAAGCACCAGCACCGGGGAAAATATCGATACTGAAGTCAAAGCCTGTTCCCAGAATATCTTTTCCCAACAGACCAAAGGCCCTGGCCTGTGCAACAGCATGACTTAACGTTTCAATCGCTAACGGATATTCGGCCCGGATATAAGCAAAGCCCTCTTTCACATTACCGATAGCATAAGCGCCAATAGCCATGCCTTCAAGAATAGAATGAGGATTGCCTTCCAGCACTGCCCTGTTCATATAAGCGCCGGGGTCACCCTCGTCGCCGTTACAAACGACATATTTTTCCGGACTGACAGCGCTGCGAACGAAGCCCCACTTGGTGGCCGTAGCAAAGCCGGCGCCCCCACGTCCCCGTAATGTAGACTTTTTTATCTCTTCGAGCACTTCTTCAGGTTTCATCTGACTGAGGACACGGGCTAAGGCTAAATATCCGCCCCGGGAAATATATTGCTCAATCTCCATTGGATCTAGATCTTGATTGTGGAGAACTCTGGTCTCTTGCAAAGCCATGCGCGGTGCCTTCAAATCGAGCAACCACTCTTGTATCGGTTTTCCCTGTAACAAGTGCTCTCTAACGATGCGCTTAACTTTTGCTTCGTCGACGCTAAAATAAATTGCTTTTTCTTTACCGGGAACGAGGACAGTTACTGTAGGTTCAATTCCGCACAGACCGATACAGGCCGCTTTTTCGATAACGATTTTTACAACGCCGGGTTTTTCATCCCTGGTTGTCTGATGTAATTTCAGGATATCCAGTTCCCGATTAAAAGCATTGAGGACTTTATCGGCGCCTGATGCAATACCACAACTTCCGAGGTGCACTTTTACCTGAGTTTGCTCTTCAAGCGTGGCCTGTGCTGCTCTTGCTGACTCGTATATTTTATTCAGTTCGGCGACCGATGTTAATTTCTTTATCATTACTTTCACCTAATTATATGAATCCAGGATATCATTTAACTTGCCTGGTTTAACTCTACCGTGAATATCAGAACCGACCGCCATAACAGGCGATAAACCACAGGCCCCGAGACAACGGACAATCTCTAATGAGAACCGTCCGTCCGCGGTGATGCCACCTGGCTCCAGATTCCAATCTCTTTTGAGCACATCCAAAATTTTATCGCCGCCTTTCACATAACAACTGGTACCCATGCATACTTGCACCACATATCTTCCCTTCGGTTTCATCGAGAAAAAATGGTAGAAACTAATAACGCCGTATACTTCACTGAGGGGTACCTTTAAATCACGCGAGATAGTAGCGATAACGGGCGTAGGCAGGTAGCCTATCATTCCTTGTGCCTGCTGCAGTACACGTATCAATGCCCCTGCTTTACCGCCGGTTTCATCAATCACTTTTTGAATGTCGCTGAAAACCTTACCGCCATAACCAACGCCCTGGCCTTTCGCGCGATTGACCAGGCGTTCGATTTCGGCAAGCTCTTCTACGCTTGCGCCATGCTTGATGAGTTCTTCAAGCTTTTGAACTTTACTATTCATTAACCTACCCTAGTATCATTTTCCTTTTCCTGGCGGGCGAAAGTCGGATTAAATCCCTGGCCGAAAAGTTTGATTTTGATGGGCTCGCCATTGCCATATCGCTTGTTCACGCGGCAGACCTGGCAAATACTGGTGTCCCGACCGGTAGCGCCATAGT
>JBAPXT010000329.1:0-1645 GCA_049284355.1 Sedimentisphaerales bacterium | reverse complement strand
GCTCAAAATAGCAGTTGTTTTTCTCGATGATTGCGCTGACTCTGTCGCGTGTAACGCCGGGCGTCGGCTCGACGATGCTTATCATTCTGCCCGCCAGCCAATTGAACAAGCTGGATTTGCCCACATTGGGCCTTCCAATTATTGCGACAACCGGTAACGCCATAACCCGCCATTATATCAGGGAAGTATGTTTTTATGAAGCGGCTGGAGGGTTTTCCGGTTCATATTGGAAGACGGATTCGAGCGGGACGCCAAAGGCCCTTGCAATCTTAAAGGCCAAAGGCAGCGAAGGGGCGTATTTGCCCTGCTCCATCGCAATTATCGTCTGGCGTGTTACGCCTGCGAGGTCGGCCAATTGCTGCTGGGTCATCTCGCCTTTTTCGAAACGCAATCGGCGAATGTTATTTTTCAATTCGCACTTATCCATGTTTTGCCTGGCGTCCATAACAGAGAAGAATTGTGAGAGCTTGGGCCGCAATCATAATTATGAATCCGCCGAGAGCTATGCGAGCAAGCCAATATGCCGGTATTAACCTGTCGAAGTCGGAGGTTGTTCCAATAGCCATACATATAATAAGGAGAAATGCGTAAGACATTCCGTAAGAGATTCGTGCCGCCCACCGGTCTATTGTAAAGTCCCGTTCGTCAAAATCGACTTGTCCTTTTTTCTTACGAAATAACAATGGAGCAGATGTTATTAAGATAATTCCTAATATAACCGGCCATACAGTGCCAAACCACCATGCTTTTGAGAAATTGAGGCCGTCTTTGTACACGTAGATTTCTGAAATAGCCGCGCTGGCGATTGCAGCCATAGCTATCACAGTCAACTGAAACCATGCGATTTTTTGTTGTCTGTTCATAATTTTTCTCCTTTCGACCCCTTGCTGTATTGAATTAGAATCGCGGCAAAATAAATCATCGCAACTATAATAAAGGCGCCGAAATTGATGAGCGGCAGTGACCAGGCGGGAATGCAGCCATCGTCGCCGAGAACCAGTCGCGGGATTCCGCTGATGGCGAGAAACACAATCAGGGCCGATATAAAGGCGGCCATAGCCGCTCTATTGTCAATCAATTTGTCGCGTTCGTCTGCCTTTACTTCCCTGGGGCTTTGTCGCTTTAACGACCAGACAAGCAGTATTCCCCCCACCAGAATCAAAACTACCAGCGGCAAGAACCGACCGGCGAAACCTTCGGGTGTTTTTTTTAAGACAAAAAGTTGATAAAACACGTAGGCAAGCATTGTGAGCGTTAATGACATTATCACCAGAGCACCCAGCGCGTTTTTTTGGGTTCTATTCATTGTCTTTTCCTTTCCAGCCGTATTGGACGAGGATTGCGATTGATTGCACGGTTATTACTAATACACCCGCGCCGCCAACCATAATCGGCAGGACGTTCACCGAGATATGACCTTTCGGGCCGATGATGGCCCAGGTAATCATAGACCCAAATATGAAAACCACCCAAAACGTTGAGTAAGCCAGAAGCAGGGACCTCTTTTGGATTGAAGCGTCACGCTCGTCAAACTCGACCTTTCCTTTCTTTGGATGGAAAATGGTGTTTGCGAGTCCCACCAGCCCCAGGAATCCGAGAACTCCGTAATTGTCGGGCTGGACGATTACCTTCCCGTTCTTGTAGC
>JBAPXT010000328.1:0-3776 GCA_049284355.1 Sedimentisphaerales bacterium | reverse complement strand
GTATAGTCCGTCTTTTGGAAATGCTTATTAGTAATGCCAACTATGGCGTTATTAATCAGCACATCTAAGTCCATCGCCGGTATTTGAGAGACCAATTCCTCCACTTGGCCTATATTTGTAAAATCACACTTAATGCCTTTGGTATTGTTGAAATCCGCTTCTACTTGTCGGGCATTATCTACAGAATTATTATAAGTAAAGTAAAGTTTCTCTATTTGCGACTCGACAGCGAGTTTACGCGTAATGGCTTGACCTAAGCCAGATGCGCCGCCGGTTACTAATACATTCATTATATTATTCCTATTTGAATTTTTCCTTGGGCTACTTTTGTTTTGGGACTTTTTTCAAAGTGATACTTGATTTCAACCAGCCTTACTGATTCAAACACGTCGGCTACCTGAGCGTGAAATTCCAACTCGTCGTTCAGGTAAACCGGCTTCGAGTATTTTATTTCCTGTGAAATAATCATCACATTTTTTATGGGCAGACACTCGCCCACAAAATAGGAAATAAATCCATTTAAAATGTTACCGAACATAACCTGGCCGCTGAAGCCCTTTTGCTGAGCGAAGGCAGCGTTGGTATGCAAAGGATTCTTGTCCTTAAATATGGCTATGAATCCTTTGTAAATGTCATCTGTTACCTTAAATTTATGCTGAAATGTGTCGCCCTTCTTCATTGTTTGTTCAATTTTTGTTTGATTGCCTCACACATATGACCGACATTTTCCCAACTCTGTATTTCAGCCGCCGAGAACCTGATGTTAAAATGTTTTTCCATGGCAACGATTAGTTGAATATGATTTAGAGAGTCCCACCCTTCAATGTCACCTGCTACAGTTTCATTCTTCAAAGTTATGTCCCCTTCATCCAGAACATCAATGAAAATCTTGTTAACGGCTCTTAGTATTTCAGCATGTTCCACAGGTTCTCCTTTACTCTTTCTATCTATAGCGCCCTTGAATTCGTTCTTAGAAGCGCCCCATACATTAACGTTATTTTAAGCCTTTCTGCCTCGGCTTGTGAAACGTCCTCAGCATAGACAGCCTTGTCTTCTATTATTTCAAAACCTGTCTTTTCGATCGTTTCTTCAATATCCTTGGTATCCTTAAATAAGTAAATGTGGTCTATTGCGGGTGCATTAGCCGGTACCGTAACATAGACATGTCCGTCATCATTTAGCAAGCTCTTCAGTTTAGACAACAGCCTGTCAGGCCTTTCAACGTGCTCTAAAACTTCCCCCATAGTGATGAAATCATATTTACTTTCCGTTTCATATTCAAAAATATCGCTTAATATAAAGTTTACTCTCTTATTACCAACAAAACTTTTGGCCATTTCTATTGATGCCGGACTGATATCAACTAAGTCGAATTGAACATTTTTATTCAAAATATTTATGGCCTCTGAAATAAACAGCCCGTGTCCTCCGCCTATCTCCAGATAGCGTGTTATTTTGTGTTTGTATCTTGGTAACAGTTCAACAAAAAAAGAAAACATCGTATAATGATGTGCCCAGAGAAATTGCGAAAGTATCAGACCATTCATATAATATTCCATGATTTCAGGATTACTGTAAATCCTTTGGTTGACTTCACTAAACGCTTTGTTTGCATATTCACCACTTTCAATAAATCTTACTTGAGCATGTGTCATGTCAGCAACCATTTTCAGATAACATTCTATCGCGTAGTCTAAATCCTTACCCTGGCTATGCAGGTAATCCGTGTATTTTTTAAAAAATGCCGTAGCCCTGTTTACAAAAACAAGGTCGGATTTTTGTAAAGTTTTGCTTAACTTTTTTGCGTGAATAGGGTTAGACGTCGCTATTTTCGAGACAACTTCCGCTAAAATAGACCCCACTTTATCGCCCCTCTGCTTTAATAAAAACCTTTATAGGCTGAAAATCATCTATGTCTAATACCCAGCCTTGCTCGTTTTCTTTGAACCCCAAGTTGGCGTAGTGGTTTTTGGCCAGACCGTTTTTGGCTGTTGGGATATACTCTCCAATAAATCTGGAATATTTCTTTTCTTCTTGGGCAAATTTGACCATCTCATTGAGAACAAATTTCTCCATACCTCTTTTTAGCACCCTGCAGCTCATTATCCACGTATCTATAAACAAAGCATTGTCCTGTTGCTTCAAGATAACGACGCTTATCAAGCCATAATCACCAAATTTGTCTCGTAACGCAAAAGCGAAGGTATAATAGTCCTCGGAAGATGCTATTCTTTGCACATCCTCTTCTGTATATCTGATTGTTCTGAGGTTAAACTGATTTGATCTTTGTGTTAACTGGGCAACTCTCGGCGTATTAAACTTGTTGAAAGTTTCAACTGTTGCAGTCATATTCAAGGAAGCGAGAAAATCTTCTTCATCAACAAATGCTTCCCGTGCAAAATGTCTCTTAGCTTCTTGCTGGTATTGCAGGGTTCTTTTATCGTCTTCTTTTGAGTATGATGCCGTCTCAAATAGATTTAATGTTCTCAAATAGTTCAGATACTCAGCAGGGTCTTCAGGTAATTCAGGAACTACAACCTCAGGCAGATATTGTCTTACCATATCCCTTTCAAAAGCGCTGTCGTCAAGAAACACTATTGAGTCAAAGCCGATGTTTAAAACATGCTGGATATACTTTATATTACTAACTTTGTTATCCAGGTTAGCTACAAAAACGGCTATATCATCTAACCTTAAAACCATATCCGGATGAGATTCAAAGGGCTCTTTTGCGATATGTTCCTGGTTTTTGCTGCAGACCGCCAGTATCAGGCCTCTTCGTTTCAACTGCTTAATCCACATTTGCAGTTCTGTAAAAACCTTTCCTATGCCTAACGACCCGATCTGGATGTTTTCAATCCCGTCATCGCCAATAATTCCACCCCATAAGATATTATCCAGATCCAGAATGAGGCATTTTTTGAACCTGCCCCGTATAGCCTGAATCGTATCTACTAGGCGTTTACCTATTAAAGGAAGAAAGTCAATGCTAAAAACAATGTCAGCATTCACATAAACTTTGGAGTCATAGATAAAACCGTAACCATAGTAGCTTTGCAACGCGCACAAATCGACAATAAACAGGTTTTTCAGTCTCTGACTTGCGTTCATAAGCTCATAATTGATTTTTCTTAACTGATATAAAAAAGAGCCATTTACTTTGTTGGAGTAGTTACCAAAAACTTGGTCGTCTATTTCCACGAAATTAAAATAAAGGATTTTACACGATTGTTTAGAGACTATAGTATCGTAAAGACTCGTTAGTTTTTCGATGTGATTATCCGCAAATCGCAATTTATCTTCATCGTTTAACTTGTAAAAATGATTGATGAGTTTCTCAGCAGAATGAAATATTATCACAAACTCCGGCCCAAACCGATAAAGATCCGAGGATAAATCGAAAATCTGTCTTTCAATTTGGTCATAGTCTGCTTCAAATATTTCCAAGTCAAGCTTTTCGTTGTAGCCCAACCCTCTTATCACCTGGGTCAGTAGTTGAGTAGAACTATCTCCCAAAATCGCGACCCTGACCTTTTGGAAGTGCGAAAAATCTTTTTTTAAGTTTTTCTTTAACTCTAAGAATTGCATCTATCATAACACTCTCAAAGCGTACTCCGGTTTGAAGATGTTCCCTTGTTTATATCCTGATTGATAGAACAGACCAGAAGTTCTGATGTGAATTTCGGCGGCAAACCATAACTGGGCCTTATAGATCTCATGTTTTCGCATATCTCCGGTCTTCTCGAGACTTTTCGATATCGTAATGTTGCAGCAAA
>JBAPXT010000327.1:0-3059 GCA_049284355.1 Sedimentisphaerales bacterium | reverse complement strand
GTCTGCACACTTTACATAAATTCACTCTTCAGAGAACAGCCAAAATTTATACTATATGGCTATCGTATTGCCCAGGGACCAATCCAGAACCACGCTTTTTTCCCTGGACATTCGTTTTTAATCAAACCAACAAAGGTCTTCCATTTTTTTCGAGAGAAACATCCCGGGAAAATTTGTAAAGTTGAACCGATATTTGGTTGTATTAGAAAAACGCCTCTGGTAGAACAATATGCATGTATGTCTTTAAAGAAAATATAACGGCGTTTTCTAAGAAAAAACCTAATACTAAATCCTTCTTTATCCACAACGATGTATTGAGGGACAGACATCAGACATATAGCGATCGGAACAACGAAAAAGATTGCTAATATGCTAAACCAGCCTTCAAGAGGCCACCATATTCCTGTAGTCAAATATTCAAAAATGCCAGTGACTAAGACCATAAGCAATATGATTTTAAACACACCAAGAAGATAATTTGGAACAATCTTCACTCTTATCTATACCATTCATTATTCGAAAAATGCTTTCGAGTCGATATTAAACCTAAGAATTTGCCGATAGCAGCCGAATAGTATCTTGCCCTATAGTAATACAAGCCGGTCTCAATGTCAAACTTCCTGCCGGTGAATAAATACGGATTGCCGTAAGCACTTATTTTGTCGGCTTGGCCGTAGACGGTGTAACGATAACTCTCAACCACGTTACCGGCAGAATCAGTCAAAACTATAACGCTGCCCAAACCATCAAAGTGGTAATAAGAAGCTTTATAAACAGCGGCCGGAGGGCTGTTTCCCACAAAATTATATTTGTTGACATCAACGGGTTCAAAACATATATTCTACCGACGTTTTTCTACTGTGGCAATCTGTTAATTTGCTGAAAGGAGCAGGTTATGAAACTTAACCGAAAGTTGAGAATGGGAATGGTCGGCGGCGGGCCGGGGGCATTTATCGGAGATGTTCATCGCAAATCAGCTCGCCTGGACGGCGAAATCGAGCTTGTCGCAGGTGCGTTCGATATTAACCCGAAAAAATCAAAACAAATGGGCAAAGACCTTGCCCTTGACTCTAAGAGAATCTACGGCACTTATACCGAAATGATAAAAGGCGAGTCGAAGCTGCCGGAAAATCAAAGGATAGATTTTGTCGCCGTTACCACGCCGAACAACTGGCACTTCCCCATCGCAAGGGATTTCCTGAAAGCGGGTTTCCACGTAATGTGCGAAAAGCCGATGACGATTACATCTCAGCAGGCCAAGCAGCTGCAGGAGCTTGTGAAAAAGACGCACAAGGTCTTCGGGCTTATGCACAACTATACCGGCTATCCGATGGCAAAGCTCGCTAAAGACATGGTCAGGAGAGGCGACTTAGGCAAGATTCGCAAGGTCGTTGTGCAGTATCCGCAGGGCTGGCTTGCGACCGCCCTTGAGAGAACCGGCAGTATGCAGGCCAGTTGGAGGACAGACCCCAAGCAGAGCGGCGCCGGCGGCTGTGTCGGCGATATCGGCACACACGCGGCAAACCTCGCTGAATACATTACAGGTCTGAAAATCACTCACGTTTGTGCGGAGCTGACGACATTCGTCAAGGGACGCCGACTCGATGATGATTGCAACTGCCTGATTAAGTTCAATAATGGCGCAAAGGGCATCCTGCATGCAAGCCAGATTGCAATAGGCGAAGAGAACAATCTGGCCATCTGGGTACACGGCGAAAAAGGGAGCCTGGAGTGGCATCAGGAGCATCCTAATTATCTATATACAAGGGCAATGAACGCACCCGAGCAGGTGTGGAAGCGCGGCAATGGATACATCGGCGAGTACAGCGCCGCGGCTGGCAGAAACACTCGGCTGCCGTTCGGTCATCCTGAGGCGTTTATCGAGGCCTTTGCGAACAATTACCGCAATTTTGCCGAGACGGTCAAGTGCGCAATCGCCGGCAACAAGCCCAGCGCACTTGCGTTGGACTTCCCGGGCGTAAACGAGGGCGTTCGCGGCATATTGTTTATCGAAACGGTGGTCGCAAGCGCAAAAAGCGCGAAGAAATGGACGCCGATGAAAAAATAGACACTTTTTTGCCACGAAGACACTCCCTCGACTACGCTCGGTACAGGCAAGGCACTAAGGTTTTCTTCTGCCTTTTTCCCTGTTATGGTATTCCCAGATTTCCTTTTTATTTAGGCACACAGGCGGGATTGGAAGGATTCGCCTGGCAGTCGATCAACCAGTTTTGCGCCAGTTCGGCAACGTCAATCAGCGTGACATCTCCGGATGTGTCGAAGTCCGCACCGCCGCACCAGTCAGGTTCGCCGCACCCTTCTGCCAGCCACTCTGTCGCAAACAAGGCAAAGTCATAAAAATCCACCTTGCAGTCATTGTTCAGATCACCGGCCAGAACAAACATACAAATCGGGTATATGTCCGCCATGGTATTGCCCCACCCTTCGCCAAAGGGATGCCCATAAAGATTGTCGAAATTGGTCGTGAACTGTTTTTGTGCTACATCCCCCGCTACGTTGATAAAAGTCATAATGATGTAAACTTTGGCGCCGATGCCGCCGTATAAATCTGCCATATCACCGCCCGAGACATCGAATACAAATTCGAAGGAGGCCTCATCACCATTAGGATCCTGCGTGTCGACGAAAAGAGAGTTGAAAATAGAAAGATTATTTCCGGTTAGCAACGGTCCCGTTGTCCCATATCCCAAAACCTCGCCCGTCAAGGAAAACGACCCTGATGATGCGACTCCCGCATTATCGATTGTAGCGGAGAGATTGAACGCGCCCCATTCGTCAAAGATGAACATGTTCTCTTCCGCGTCAACGAATACCTGTCCCGATACCGGTCCGCTTGCCATGAGTGTCTGGGTGCCGGCGTTATAAGCAACATCAATAGACCAGAGGCTCAAATCGGGCGCCCACTGCGGGGTAAGAACCAAGTCTGCCTGTACGTTACTTCCGAGCAGAAATAAGGAAATAATCGCCGGATAACAATAGGACTTAACTGATATGGACGGCCACCGTGCGGGCAAACCGTCTGCCTTACTCTCTATCAT
>JBAPXT010000326.1:0-4475 GCA_049284355.1 Sedimentisphaerales bacterium | reverse complement strand
TGAGAGACGAAGATAAACCTGCCCTAATCTCAAAAAATGCCAAAGATAACAAGACCTGCAGGGATATTATGAGTCTTTTTGTAAAAATGTATGGCAGGTTCGCCGGTGGTCTTGCCATTATTTTTCTGGCACTTGGCGGCGTATATCTCGCTGGAGGTATTGTAACGAAAAATGAATGGCTCTTCTCGGAAGACAATCTCTTTATGAAAAACTTCGAAACAAACTACAATCCCAATATCAGGCCGTTATTGAAGAAAATACCGGTTTATATCATCAAGGATTATTCCATATCTTTGTATGGCGCAGCAAATGCCGCGGTCACACTTATGACTCTTTAAACAAAAGTCACGCCAAACCACCTGACCTACTTAGCCTGACTTAACTTGAACAAAAGCACATCGTGCGGAGCAATATCACCGGCAAAATCTTTTCCGGTTGTGCCGACGTCCTTTTTCTGCCACAGGTCGCGAATCTTATAGGTGCCTTTTAGGAACCAAAGGTTCGACCAATTCACCTTCATTTGCATAGGACTATCGCCGCTATTAAAAAAGCACACAGCCCATTCGCCGTTTGATAATTCTTTGACCCAGATTTGCTTTCCCGGCTGAGTCATAAACCGATAACCCTGTTTGCCCAGCGGGTCCTGGTCGATGGCAATAACCTCTTTGTTGGTCAGAATATTGCGAATATCATCAGACATTTTTCTGACATCATTACCTGCCATCAAAGGCGCAGCCAGGATGCACCACAGACTGAAATGTGCCCTGGATTCTACCAGCGATAGTCCCGGGTTGCCTACCTCCAGCATGTCCGGGTCGTTCCAATGGTCCGGGCCGGCATATTTCTCCAAACCTACCTGGCTTTCGAGAATAATCTTCCATCCCATCGAATAAACCTGCTGACAGTCGAAGCAAGCAGCAATGTCACCGGTAGTCCTCCAGAGGTGCCCAACATCTTGTGCCCACAACCAGGGTTTGTTATTGCCCCACTCACATAAGCTAAAGACAATCGGCCTGCCGGCCGCATCTAAAGCATCTCGCATTATCTTGTAAGTTTCTTCGGCATTGGCTGTGCCGCTATTGCACCAATCATACTTCAAATAATCAACACCCCACGAGGCGTAAGTTCTGGCGTCCTGAAATTCGTGTCCGCGCCCTCCGGGATAACCGGCGCAGGTCTTAGCGCCCGCACAGTTATAGATACCGAATTTGAATCCTTTCTCGTGAAGATAATCGCCCAGCGCCTTCATCCCGCTGGGGAATTTATTCGGGTCCGCAACAAGATTGCCCTGGGCATCCCTTTCCATGGCCATCCAGGCATCGTCAAGCACAATGTACTTGTAGCCTGCTTCCTGCATTCCGCTGGAGACAAGAACCTCTGCCGTCTCTTTAACCAGTTTTTCATTGATATTTGCTGCAAAGGTGTTCCACGTATTCCATCCCATAGGCGGTGTCGGCGCCAGCCCTTTAAATTTCTGGGCTAAAAGACAGGCAGGAAAACATAAAACCAGCAGAAGGATTAATTTTCTCATTGGTAAACTCCTAAAAAGTAAATTCAACAAATATTTATTCTGAGCCAGCAAATCGGCAGTTTATCCAACTATGCTTATTCTGTCAAATGCTTTAGGGCACGTGATACCTTTGTTAGTAATCGATGGAATGTGCAGAGGTATTAATCAGGACATCCTTAATCTCGTTCCAGTCGCGTGTTTTTCTTTTATACACTTCCATATTCCCGCCGTCATCCCACACACAGAACGCAAATCCGCGACTGAGGGCTTGTTCTACGTAAGTAGTATAAAATGCGATGCGCGATTCCCGTTCGCCCGATGTAAGTGCTCCAAATTCACCGAGCAATACTGGAATATTATTTTCTTTGGACCATTTCGCCACTTTGTCGAAATCGCTTTTTATTGCATCTTTTTCGGCTTGCGTGCCCCATTTGGTTGTTTTCTTTTCGTATGTGAATGCAGCAGGCTCATACAAATGGAAGGTGCCAATCAGGTAATCGTCTTTGGGAACAGCGGCCTGTATCAATTTATCAGGGGTTGACCACTCATTGCCGGAATAGATGACCAAGCGGGTGGGATTGGTTTGCCTGATTATCTTCAGGATTCTTTCATTCAGGTTGTTGACCTCAGGTTTGGTCAAACCATTGGGCTCGTTGATAATCTCGAAAATGAGTTTCCCGGATTTGTCTTTGAAGCGTTGAGAAATCTGCCGCCAGATACTGTCGAAGCGGTCTCGCAGGGCTGAATTGGCGTAGTTTTCTTTGAGCCAATTTTCATGGTGGGCGTTGATAATAATAAATAAATCACGCTTCAGGCCCCAATCAACGATTTCTTCAACCCGGCTCATCCACTTTATAGGGCGCATTCGTATCGGTGTGCAGGTCCCAGCGGACGGGTATTCTCACACAAGTAAACCCGGCCTTTTTATAATCATCAAAATAATATTCCTGTGCCGGGCCATTGTTCCAGTCCCCCTCGCGGGGCGGCTCAAGGGTATTGCCCATGTTTATTCCCCTGCCCATCTGCCTTACGGCTTCATTCGGGGCCAGAGGTTTACTTGAAACCTGCTGAGCGCAGGACAGAATCAGCATCGCAGAAAGAAAAACAATGGCTCTTCTCGTCTTTTTTCCTTTCAATATAAAAAATGCTACTCATAGCGGTAAAGCTTAACTTTCTGAATGATGTAAGAATCACCGGGAAATCGCAGAGCTCTGCCGGAAATTATCTCGTCGCCATTGAGCCGTCTGCCGGGAATCCATCGGCCGTCAACAAATGTGCCCTCTTCGACGGTCGCAAAACCAACAATCTCAGGTCCTGGCGTGCTCGTGGAAAATGAAACCATCAGACCTTTGCCAACCGCCAGAAACTCATCTGGCCCAACCGCAATTACAATCCCGGCGGCAGTAGCGTTCTCCGGCGGCCCGCTCCCCCATCGCCTCAGTATCCTGAGTTCGAGCTTATAGCCGCCCAACTGCGCTCTATCAATCTGGTTAGGATCATCCAGCATAGCTCCAGTGATTGTGCCTTTGCTCTGGCCTTCCAGAATAAACGACGCAAGCTTGGACAGGACGCCGTAGCATTTGGCAAGCTCGCTGTTCGGTTCCGCTATGCGTTCGATGGCAAATGGCGAGAAGCCCATCGCGTTGTGCTGCCCGACGGCGTAAAATATGTTAATTACGCCGTCTTTGTCTCCGCGTGTCTCAGGTATGAACAGGGGATTGCCCAGCCTGCCGTACCATTCGCAGCGTGCCTTGAAGTCCGGCACATAAACATCCGGACTAAGCATATCAATCTGCGCCGCCCCAGCCTTCCAGATATCCATAACTTCGGCTAGTGGGCCGCCGCTGGGAAATTCGCCGGGCTGCGGGCATCCTTCCTGGTCAAGCCATGCGTTTACATACATCGGAATCGGATATTCGGCCTTGCCCGCCTCGACTACCCCCTCGATGTAACGTGCGTATTGCCACGCCATAAAAATTTCATCTGTAAAGGACGAACGCTTCCGCCAGTCCTTCTCGTGCGGCTTATTGGCACCGAATGTTTCTTCCCAGTTGCCTGATGTCTTGAAACCGCCAGCCTTCCAGGCGTCACGAATTTCCGGCAGCAGCGTATCTTTGTGTTTTTGAAGATAATCCATAAGCTCTTTCGGCACGGGGTTTGAATATGCCTCATTTGCCGGCTTGCTTCTGTCGCGTGAATCCCCGAGGACACCCGATTCATTTTCCACCTGCATCATTATCACCGTGTGCTTCTGGCCATCCACTTCTTTGATATGCCGCATCAACGCCGCAAACGCCTTCGCGTCCGCGCCTCTGGAGGCGTCACTGAAAGTAGATAGGATTTCGAGGGCTTTACCATTCGCGGCCCGGGCGCGGGGGAAACTCTCGAAGTTCGTTTTGACCCAGACAGGGATGTATGTGGACACGCCGTTTTTCCAGCTCCCGAACCATAAGAAGATTAATCGCAGGTTGTGGCTTCGGGCATCCTGTATCAGGCCATCGACGATTGTAAAGTCGAACTTGCCCTCCTGCGGCTCAATCATATCCCACGAAACAGCCGCCAGCACCGTATTGAGGTTCGCCTTGGCAAGTTTCGACCATATCGGCTTCATATATTCAATGCTGGAGGAGCTGGAGTTAAGCAGCTCCCCGCCTAAGACAAGGAACGGTTTGCCGTCCACAATAAGTTGCGTAGCGTTTCCCTGCTTGCGAAGCTGGGGAATAGAACTGCTCTGGTTAGCGCCCTCAGACGGAACCACGCACAGAATCGTTAAAACCCACACAATGCACACTGCAAATACGTACGGCTTGAACAAATTTCGCGTTGACATATACTTGTCTCCTTTCTTTGGTTTATCGTAATTACGCAATTCGGTTTTATTTTAGCCGCTCAATCCTGCAATGAAAAGCCTAAAATCGAACGTTTCCACTATTGTATCCCGGAACAATAAACGATATAATGACAT
>JBAPXT010000325.1:0-5280 GCA_049284355.1 Sedimentisphaerales bacterium | reverse complement strand
CGGTTATTCCGGTCAATAAAACAGTGTCTTTCGTATTTTTCATATGTTCAAATATTAACCGGGATTTCTCATATATACCGCCAATCAACGCTGCTGAACCTTAAGGCTGCCTTCAAGTTAACCGCGCGATAGTATATAGCATAACAATTTTCCTTATCTTTTTTGGTTTAAACAGCCGAGCAGCCCCACGTCAAGCGACCTGGGGCTGCTCAGATTAGAACAAACTACCCTAAATCTACGGAGCCACGACCTTCACTTTGAATTCCACTGAGGTTGGTTCGCCGGTTGTCGGGGTTCCCGTCACAGAGACGGCATACTCACCGAGGGCAGCGTTCTTTGGCGCCGTAATCGTGAGTTGGACATCCGGTTTGTCACTGGCCTTGACGACAACTTTGGCCGGGTCGAAGGTGATGCCTTCGCCCTTGGACAATTTAATTTCCAAAGTTACGTCCTGCTTGAAAGACTCACCTCTCTTCAGGGAGATGGTGACACTTTGAATTTCACCCTGTGTTATCTTCGTGTCGAAGGCTGGGACGGCGATCTTGAATTCTTCGCCCTTGCCAACACCGCCGCCTTTAGGACTGTCCGATTGCATGGTGTAGCCGGCCTCCAGAGCGATAACTTTCACTTTGAATTCCACTGAGGTCGGTTCGCCGGTTGTCGGGGTTCCCGTCACAGAGACGGCATACTCACCGAGGGCAGCGTCCTTAGGCACCGTAATCATGAGTTGCACATCAGGCTTGTCACCGGCCTTGACGAGAACTTTGGCCGGGTCGACGCTGATGCCCTTAGCCGCTTCGATTTGCAGCTTCACATCCTGCTTGAAAGACTCACCCCTCTGCAGTTTGATGGTAACGGTTTGGGTTTCACCCGGTTTGATTTTCGTGTCGAAGGTTGGGACATCGATCTTGAATCCTTCGCCCTTGCCAACACTGCCGCCTTTAGGGCTGTCAGCGCCGCGAGAGACGGCTGCCAGAACCAGCGTTAGTACGACCATAATTGCAATTACCTTTTTCATTTTCTATTCCTTTCTTAAATTGAATTAAAAAATGGAGTCATACAATACTCCTTATGTTACAATTAATATTTCACACCTAATCCTTCAGTTTTCATTTAGTTTGACCACGCAATAGACCAAAGAGGCCGATAAACGTCGCAACAACACTGCCGAGCAGTTGGCTCATTTGCCCTTACCTTTGCCCTTGTCCTTGTTCGTGTCATTTGCGTCGTTCGTGCGCTGGTTCTCCTTAGGCATATCCTTTACCTCGCCTTTGTCTTTACGTTCGTTGGCCGGTCGAGGCGGCGGGCCTTTATCGGCAGCGCCCTGTTTGCCAACAACAGGCGGGGCCGGAACTTTCACCCGCTCCGGCTTGGTTATATGTACCTCACGCGGCGGAGCAGACGGAGTATTGGTATCCCTGGGCTGGGTTACCTGTTCCTTGTGCTCGGCAGGCGGCGTCACGGGTCCCTTATGCTCTGCTGGTGTCGCGATCGGTTCCTTGTGCTCGGCAGGCGGCGTCGCGGGGCCCTTATGCTCCGCTGGTGTCGCGACCGGCTCCTTGTGCTCGGCAGGCGGCATCACGGGGCCCTTATGCTCCGCTGGTGTCGTCACCGGCTCCTTGTGCTCAGGGAGTGGCGTCACAGGGCCTTTGTGTTCCATGGGAGGCTGGACTATCTTCTGACTTGCCGGTGCGGACTCCCAGCGGTTGCGTTCCGCACTGAATTTGTGCACGGCGGTCGCCTGTGTGGTGATCTTCCGTTGTGCTTTGGCGTTGATATGCTCGAACTTCAGCGAGGTCCCCTTGCCGGCGATGACCACGGTGAGGGACTCTGCCATCCGAAAGTTGTTTCGCTGCTGCTCGGGCAACTTAGCTTGGCGGATTTCCATCTCGTGATATGTCCTAGGCGGACGAAGATCCTTATCGGCATGGCGGAGGTCGTACTCATGCCGCTCGTGTTCCTCCCAGCGAGGTTCGTCCCTGTGGTGCCAGCGGTCATATACATATATCGGGTCGTACCACGAGTGAATCCGTTCGGCTTCATACCGCGGGAAGATGCCGATGCTGAGATAGGCGTCATCATAGTAATCACCGAAGTAGTAATGGCAGTATCGCGGATAGGTGAACAGGCTAAGCCGCAAAATACCGATGTCGATAACGATGCTGGGCGAGTAAGAGAACCCCAGCCGGCCATAGACGGACGGCGGGAAGTAAACCGGCGCAAACAACACGCCGCGGTCTTCTAAAGGATAGTCCCAGTGCCCGTCACAGAAGACGTAGCCCCGCGGCGTCCAAACATAGTGAGACGGCACCCAGACCCAGTTCTGATGCGCCGCCAGCCAGTAGCCAGGCCGCTGGACATAGTGGTCCTGATACCAGTATTGGCAGGAGGGCACCCAAATGTTGTCCGGAGATAGCGGTGGAATTGGCGGTTGCACGTCTTCGAATACCGGTGGGGCGGGTAGATACTCAATGTCCTTAATGCCGGCCGGCGTCCAGAAACCTGCTACCCACTCCCAACCTCCATCTACCTGGCTCCAGTATCCCGGCACCCAAGACATGTTCGGGGGAGCGGCTCTCCAGCAGGCGCTGACCCAGATGTAGTTGTTTCGGTCCCCATCCCAGGACCAGTAGCCCGGAACCCAGACGTAGCGGTCGCCTTTCGGCCTTTCTGCCGGAGGGATTTCCTCGATGTTGGCTGGTGGCTGGTTTGGGACCACCAGGCCCGCCTGAATCTGCAAGTTGACCGGTTCGGCAAAGGCCTCATGCACCGGTCCGCGGGTCAAAACCTCCGGTTGCTCTTGGGCCGGTATCGGTGGTGGCTGCTCAGTATCGGTGCCATAGAGCGAACCAGCCGCCAGAGACAATGCTATCATGATTGTAATTGCAGTTTTCATTTTTTGTTCCTTACTTAAAGAAAGAATCATAACAATACTCCTTTATGTTAAAAATATTCTTCAACCTAAACCTTCAGGCTTCATTAGGTTACCAGATCCGTCGCTCACGAAATGGTCACATGGGTTTTCGTCCACTGATGATTCTAAGCAAGACAACCACAATGGCGATTACCAGAAGAACGTGAATTAAACCGCCCATGGTGTAGGAACTCACTAACCCCAGAAGCCATAATATGAGCAAAACAACAGCGATAGTGTAAAGCATAATTATTATCCTTTCCTTTTTATGGTTTAGTGTTCACCGCACACGGCCAGGCCGCCTGACGGACCAAACCCACATACTCATTTTCTATGCCAACTCAAAACAGTTTTTCAAAGCCTAAGCAGCATGACTTTTCAAACAGTTTTCTAAAAGCGTCTTTTCTTTAATTCCTCAAGGTACTTTGCCGCGGCATCTTTACCGCCTAATCCGAACGCAAGAGCCAAAGCAAGGACAATGCCGCCAAGGATAATATTGAAAGTTGCAGTTACCAAAAGAGGGGCGATACCAAGCTGTTCCAACGCAATTGTTACTGCAAAAATTATTATCGCCCACTGGCATATACCGGCCAAAAGCTGAGGTTTGGGTAATTTTGCGTTCCCGGCAGCCGTGCGAACTATTCCTGACACAAAGCTGGCCAGAAACATAGCAACCACCAGAACAAGCAACGCTGCTATGACATTCGGAACATAAGCAAATAAGCTTGCAAGAACATCGGATGCCTTAGGCAGCCCCAAAGCATCGACCGCCATCACTAAAACCATAATAATAATCAGCCAATAAACTATGCTGCTTACCACTTCTCTGGCGGAAATTTTCAAATCGCCCTTCCTGAGAATTTCTGTTATGCCCGCCTTATCCGCCAGCGTATCGAAGCGCACTACCTTAAGCAACCAGTCAATTATCCCCCTGATTGCCTTGGCCACAATCCAGCCTATTATCAAAATTGCTAATGCGCCCAGCAGGACAGGAAGATAGGCCAGTATTCTGGTCAACATTTGACGGATTGGCTCAACAATAAGATTACTCCATTCGATTACAGCTAACATTTTTTGTACCTCCACAATAAATTGTTAATTTTTCATCTTCATAATTCATAACGGTTTTCATTTTGCAAATACTTAACGATAATTTTCCACAAAACCTAACCTTTT
The DNA here is from genome assembly GCA_049284355.1 of Sedimentisphaerales bacterium. Taxonomy (GTDB): domain Bacteria; phylum Planctomycetota; class Phycisphaerae; order Sedimentisphaerales; family Anaerobacaceae; genus CAIYOL01. The sequence goes on along the minus strand of JBAPXT010000325.1, from coordinate 1,190 downwards.
TCTATCTTTATTGAGGATAGGGAAATTCCTATATTTGTTATTGTTTTATATTAATTTACCTAACTATAATAACAACAAGGATTTATTTGTCAATCGGCGTAGGGTCTGTTTCTATTGTAAGCCGAATTGACTATCTGCCTGTCGTTAAAATCCCCTACATTAACAACACTGATTCACGAGACCCAGTTGCCGCCAATACCATTGTTGACAATATTATTCAATATAATTAAAATGTAAAATAAAAAAAGTTACTTTTTGGCGTCTTCTTGCAATTTCCCGACATGGGTTACGGAAAAGGCAGGCAAGAAAGGTGAAAGAACAAACGAAGAAATTAAAAGAGATAACCACAAAGCTTGGACGCACCGAACAGATGCTGCATGTTAGCGAGGATAAATACCGCCAGCTTGTAGAGAATGCCAACTGTATTATTCTGCGTATGGACAAAGACAGCAGAATAACTTTTTTCAATGAATTCGCCCAGAAGTTCTACGGCTATACTGCGCAGGAAATCCTTGGTAAAAATATTATAGGGACAATCATACCTAAAGGGAATAAATTCAGCCGGAACCTCGTGAAAATTGTCAGAGACATCAAAAGGCGGCCTGGATTTTATGCTGCCTGCGAGAATGAGAATATTTGTAAAAACGGCCGAAGAGTTTGGGTTTCCTGGGCAAACAAGGCCATTCGCGATGAAGACAGGAACGTTACGGAAATCCTTTGCGTCGGCCACGACATCACTGAACGCAAACATATGGAGAAGGAGTTGGGTCTATTAGCCACAGTGGTGCATAACTCGAACGATGCAATTACAGTTCAGGATTTGAAAGGCAATATCATCTCCTGGAACCGCGGAGCAGAGCGTATATATGGATACGGCAAAGCCGAAGCGATGAAGATGAATATCCGCAGGATAATCCCTGAACACAGGCAGGATGAAATGCAGTCTCTGACCGAAAGAGTGTTAAAAGGGGAAAACATCGAACTATTTGAAACACAGCACATTACAAAAAATAACCGGATATTGTATATCTCGCTTACCGCTACATTGTTGAAAGATGAAAAAGGTCAACCATTTGCCATTACAACAACCGAAAGGGATATTACCGAACGCAGACGACTGGAAAAGGAAATCCTGGATATAACAGAAAGGGAACGAGAACAGATAGGCCAGGAAATGCACGATGGTATGG
>JBAPXT010000324.1:0-12279 GCA_049284355.1 Sedimentisphaerales bacterium | reverse complement strand
GCTTTCATCTGGTTATTTCCTTATTTCCTTTTACAGGGTTGCCACTTATCGGAAAACGGCAACCCTACAATGAATATCTTCGCTTAATAAACCTGCACCTAATCGGCAGTTTATGAGAGACTCTGCCCAATGCCTTCTTTGCGACGTTCTCTCCTACTCCACCGATTTCAAAACAAACCTGCCCTGGTCTAACTCTGGCGACCCAAAATGCAGGCTCACCCTTACCCTTGCCCATACGCGTCTCCAACGGCTTGGCGCTTACTGGCTTGTGAGGGAATATCCTAAGATAAACCTTGCCCTCACGATGAAGGAAATGGGTGGCTGCAACTCGACTAGCCTCAATCTGCTTGGCGCTTATCCAACTGCCTTCCAGCGCCTGCAGGCCGTATTCACCAAACGCTACAAAATTGCTCCGAGAGGCTTTGCCTTTCATCTTGCCTCGCTGGCTCTTACGGTACTTAACTCTTTTTGGCATCATCGCCATTTTTTCAGGCCCTTGTGAATTAACAACTGATTATTGATTATCGACTTCTCCGGGTTTTCTGCGCCCTTCATGTTCTCTTTGGCTAAATTCTTCTTTAGCTTCGGCAGTGCTTTTACCGTCTTGTCTCATTGCAGTTCTCGTCCGGCTGCCAACACCCCTGCCTGCATCAACACGCCTCGGCGGACGACGCCGGCGACCCTGCTTCGGCTCAAGTACCTCACCAAATTTACCTTTATAAATCCAAACTTTAATACCAATCGCCCCGTATGTTGTTCTGGCTGTTGCCGTGGCGTAATCTACATCGGCATCCAAGGTCTGTAGCGGGATACTACCGAGTTTCTGCGTTTCCCTACGCGCTATTTCCGCGCCTGCCAACCGTCCGGAGCAGGTAACCTTAACCCCTTTGGCGCCAGCGTTCATTGACGATTCGCAATACTGTTTCATCGTGCGCCTAAACGAGGCCCGCTTACTCAGCTGCTCAGCAATTGACTCGGCTACCAAAGCAGCATTAAGGTCCGGCTCCTTTATCTCGATAACATTGACGCTCATCTTCCGGCCTGTTATCTCCTCAAGCTCTTCTCGCAATTTATCGACTTCACCACCTCTGGGACCGATAACTACACCGGGCCGAGCGCTGTGCAGCGTTACTTTCACTTCGTTACGCGTTCGAACTACTTCAACCTTTGCCACTGCACCCTTGGGCATCTGACGGTTAAACTTCCTGTCAATGTACTGACGTATCTTCTGGTCCTCGACAAGAAAATTACCGTAATCGCTCTTGGAAGCAAACCATGTGCTTTGCCATCCACGTGTTATTCCTGTTCTAAAACCTATTGGCGATGTCTTCTGACCCATAATTCGTATTTCGTATCTCGCATTTCATATCGAAACTGGCGAGATACACCTCATACCTCTCGCGATTCTGCTACTGTTACATGTATATGACAGGCCTTTTTGCTGATAGGATACGCTTTGCCTCTGTCTTTTGGTATCCATCTTTTGGTGCCGATACGCACCCCAGCATCGTCAACACGAGCTTCGCTGACATAGAGTTTATCAACGTCAGCCTGCTGCTCATCGGCATCAGCCACAGCACTTTTTAGAACTTTGTCAACCATTTCTGCAGCTCTTTTCCTTGTGAACTTCAAAATATCCATTGCGTCCTGGACTCTTCTGCCGACTATCAACTGCGTAACCAATCTGACCTTACGAGCGGACATTGGAGCAAAGCGATAAGACGAACGCCAGTTAACCAAATCATTCACCTCAACAGATAAGGCGGTCGCCAGACTGCGAATATCTTCTTTACGAGGCAGAGGCTTAAAAAGACCTTTCTGCCAGTTTCCAACAGCCGCCGCTGCTCTTTCCTTATTCAGTCCGCCTCTGACAAGTTGGCCGGCCAATTGCTCTATTTTCACTTGCTGCTTCTCGCAAAGCTCTTTTAATCTGTTAGAACTTAACATATTTCGTATCTCGCCTCACTGCCGGTGCTCTATGGTGACGGCTCTTCTGCTGCTACTATTTTCCTGCTTGAGTGACCTCTAAAAATCCTTGTCGGCGAAAATTCACCAAGTTTATGTCCAACCATGTCCTCGGTAACAAAAACTTTATTAAAAACTTTACCACTGTGGACCATAAACGTAAAACCAACGAATTCGGGAATTATTGTGCATCTTCTCGCCCAGGTTTTTATCGGCTCACGAGAGCCGGATTCAACTCGCTTATTGACCTTGGCGAACAACTTCTCATCAACATATGGCCCTTTTTTAAGAGATCTTCCCATTCTAAATTTACTCAACCTTCAAACTTCAATAATTACGCTACAAATTGAAAACGTCCGCTTTTTCGCCTTCGAATAATCCTTTTGCTGCTCGGCTTTCTTCGGTTTCTGGTTTTCCCACCTTTTGCCAAGACGCCTGTAGGCGAACAAGGGTCTCTGCCGCCATTCGCCCTGCCTTCGCCGCCACCCATCGGGTGAGAAACCGGATTCTGCGCCTTGCCTCTGACGTGAGGCCTGCAACCGTGGTAACGTGTTCGCCCTGCTTTACCCCAGCTGATATTCTGGTAGTCGGGGTTGCCGAGCTGGCCAATCGTGGCCCGGCATTCCTTGCGGACCATCCGCATCTCACCACTTGGCAAAACGATAGAGACCCAATCACCTTCTTTTGCCACAATTTTCGCAGCACTGCCGGCACCTCTGACCAACTTTCCCCCTTGGCCTGCGGTCATTTCGACATTATGAATCTCAAGACCGGAAGGAATTACCGCCAGCGGCATCGCATTACCAATCTTAGGCTCACAAGTGAGGCCGCTTTCCACCCGGTCCCCAAGCTTTATACCCTGCGGTGCCAATATATATCTTTTTTCACCGTCAGCGTAGTGCAGCAGTGATATGAAACAATTCCTGTTAGGGTCGTACTCAATCGTTGCCACTTTTGCAGGAACACCATCTTTATCACGCTTAAAATCGATGAGACGGTAAATTTTTCTTGCTCCGCCGCCTCTGAACCGTGTGGTAGTAACACCACTATGATTTCTACCACCGTTTTTATTAATCCGCCTGCAAAGCGACCTCTCAGGCGCAGGTGCCGTCAAATCGGCATAATCATTCACCGAGCAATTTCGACGTCCAGGACTTGTTCGTTTATAAACTCGAATACCCATAACTATTGCTCCACACGTTTGTCACTTTTAGAACAAATCTATATGATAGTCCGGCTTCAGAAACACAACGGCTTTCTTCCAACTCGTTGTCATACCGAAGCTTCTGCCTTTGCGGCGGGATTTGCCTTTGTGATTAGCCGTTCTAACCTTACCCACCTTAACGCCGTATATTTTTTCAACAGCGCTTCTTATCTGAATTTTATTGGCCATTTTGTTCACCACAAATGAGTACGCACCTTTTACATTCGCAAAGTGCATCCCCTGCTCTGTAATCAAAGGCCGAATTATTATATTACGGTCGTTAAGCATTCGCCGTTAATTCTCACTCCTCTGGTCTCTCTTTAAGAGAGACAAAAATGCCTCTTTAGTAAACAGTATTTTGCGGTGGCTGCAGATATCACCAGCGTTCAATTCTGCCACAGGCATAACAACTACCCGTGGGATGTTTCTGGCAGATTTGTAAAGATTGTCGTCATAGCTGCCAATTGTAACCAGGCAACCGTGTTCAATTTTCAAATTACCCAATACACTTGCAAAATCGCTGGTGTGCGGCTTCTCAAATTTCAACTCATCAACCACTACAACATCATTTCTCAAAAGCTTTGCCAGAATCGCCGAGTCCATGGCTAATTTTCTCTGCTTCTTGGGCATACGTTTGCCGAAATCCCTGGCGACCTTGGCGAAGGTAACACCGCCGCCGACACGCTTGCCGGTTCTGACAGTACCTGCCCGGGCGTTGCCCGTGTGCTTCTGTGCATAAATCTTTCTTGTCGAGCCTTCTATCATCCCCCTGCTCTTCGTCGCGGCAGTTCCCACACGCTTGTTGGCATGGTACATAACTATCGCCTGCTTAAGCAAGTGATATCTGACCGAGCCGCCAAGAAGTAACTCGTCGACTTTTAAGACATCGACTTCTTGACCTTCTCTGTTGTAAACAGACAAATCAATCATTTCTAAATTCTATTCTCCGAATATATCAGGCCTTTTGGGCGCTGCGGACTATAACATAGCCGCCGGAAGGGCCTGGTACAGAACCTTTGACCACTAATAAATTTTTCTCTTCATCTATCGCCACTAAGCTATGGTTTTTTGCTGTCACTCTGCAGCTCCCCAGATGGCCGGCCATCCTCTTACCCTTATGCAGATTACCGCCGTGACCACGGTCTGTAGCATGACTGGCAATCGAACCGGGAGAACGGTGTTTCCGTTCGGTACCGTGAGAGTCCGGCATCCCATGAAAATCGTACCGTTTCATCACTCCAGCAAAACCTTTGCCTTTGCTCGTTCCAACAATATCTACATATTTGTCTTCCTTAAAGACCGAGACTGTAAGAGAGTCTCCGACTTTATACTCCGCTGCGGTATCGCCGGACAAACGCATCTCTCTGAAAAGCCTCTTCGGCACTGAATTGGCTTTTTGAGTATGTCCGGTCTGCGGATTCTTTCTGCGCGACGGTTTTACATCATCGTATCCCATCTGAACAGAGTTGTAGCCATCTGTACTTGTCGTTTTGACCTGCATAATAGTGCAGGGACCGGCTTGTATGACCGTAACAGGCAGCAGTCTGTCCGCCTGGTCATAAATCTGAGTCATCCCTACTTTCTTGCCCAGCAACATTGCCATTATTTCGTACCCCGTATCTCAGGCTTTAATCTTCACAAAGACGCCGGCCGGTACCACCAAACGGTTCAATACCTCAACCGTTCGTGCATTGGCTTCGTGAATATCTATCAGGCGCTTGTGGGTCCTCAACTCAAACTGCTCACGCGACTTTTTATCAATATGGGGACTTCGCAAAACGGTGTATCTTTCAATTCGCGTAGGCAACGGAACCGGACCACTGACACGGGCATTGGTTCTCCTGGCGTGCTCTACTATCTCCTTGGCAGATGCATCAAGTGCCCTGTAGTCGTAAGCTTCCATTTTAATTCTTATCTTTTCCGTTTCAGCGGCCACAGTTTTCCTTTCCGTTTTCGACAAACCGCCTTTTTACTTTAAATTCCTAATCCGAAAACTTGCGAAAACCTTGAATTATACCTGCTTATAAACAAAACGCAAAACAATTATTTTCAGCCTATAGCCTCTCTTATTCACCAAACACATCTTGTTTGATTTTTGGCAGGAAAGGCATTTCTTATTTTATTGGAACACCTTTAACTATCTACCGACAACCAAAAACACGATGCCCAACCAATAATTCGCCTTCCTTAAAGAATTCGGGTTTGGACCCTTTACGGCCCTGCCAAAGCCATTTATCCGCTCTGACGTACCCCTTATTCCAACAAAGTAACTAACAAACCATCCTTGAACAATATATTACAAGATATGCAACAGCCCAACTCGTAAACGCAAAACCAATCCTTGGTTATGCTCGCTAAGGCTGAAAAATCGTCACATTATCACAAATTTTGCATTTATCAAACAAAATATCGAAAAATATTTTACTTTAAACACAAAAATATAAGGGTATTTTTCACAAAATAATCTGCCCGACAATCTGCTCTGGAACCCTTTCGTAGCTCAACGGCTCCATAGTGAACGTGCCCCGGCCGGCTGTGGCACTTCTAATTTCGCTGGAATATCCAAACATCTCAGCCAAGGGTACCTTGGCATCTATTATCCGCATAGTTCCATGCACCCGACAATCCGTAATTAAGCCCCTTTTCCCGAGCAAATTGCCCTGTACCGCCCCAAAATTGGCCTCCGGTACCACTATTTGAAGCCGCATTACCGGCTCAAGCAAAACCGGCCCTGCCTCTTTGCACGCCTTTTCCACCGCAATTTTGGCAGCTTGTTCAAAAGCCAAATCCGAAGAGTCCACCGAATGGAACGAGCCGTCAACGAGCGTAGCTTTAATTCCCACAACAGGGAAACCGGCCAACGCACCGCTGCCCATAGCATCTCTCACCCCCCTTTCCACTGCGGGAACATACTCTTTCGGCACTGCATTGGAAATTATCTTGCTCTCAAATTCAACCTCGTGGCTCCAATGCCCCTCCTCTGTCAACAGCGGCTCAACCGTCAAAACCACATGTCCATACTGACCATGACCGCCCGTTTGACGCACAAACTTACCTTCCGCACGAGATTGCCTGGTAATAGCTTCCTTATAGGCGACTTTCGGCTTGCCAACCCTGATATGAACCCCCTTCTCTTTTACCAGCTTGTGTTGGAGTATTTCCAAATGCAGCTCGCCCATTCCGCTGATGATTGTCTGGCCTGTTTCGCCGTCTATTTTACATCTGAAAGTTGGGTCTTCGCGCTTCAAATCCGCCAAGGCTTCTACCAATTTTGCCATCTCTGTGCCGGTTTTGGGCTCTATCGACATACTAATAACCGTTTCCGGGAATGTAATACTTGGCAGACAGACTGGATTTTTAGGGTCGCAAATCGTATCGCCGGTAAGCGTTTCTTTTAATCCTACTACTGCGACAATATCGCCGGCGGTAGCATGCTCCAGGATTTTCCGCTCGTTAGCGTGCATTTCGAATATCCTGGTAATGTTCTCTTTCTTGTCGCGGTTTACATTTAAGACCCTCGTACCGGATTTTAGCTTCCCCTGATAAATCCTCAAAAAATGCAAATCACCGTGCGAATCGGCGGTAATCTTAAATGCAAGAGCGACAAAACTGGCGTTTCGGTCACATTTAATCGATACCTCTTTAGTCTTATCTTTACTTTTACCATCCTGTTTGTGAACAACTATATCAGGCCTATCCAACGGAGAGGGCAAGTATGCCACAACACCATCAAGCAGCTTTTGCACACCAATATACTTAAGGGCTGAACCGACAAATACCGGATGAAGTTTGTTGGCTAAAGTTCCTTTTCTAATCGCTCTATTAATCATCTCAGCATCGATCGGCTTATCGTGAACGTAAGCATCCATCAGCCCTTCATCGTATTCAGCTACATGCTCAACCATCTGTTTTCTTTGCCGCTCCGCAGTTTGTCGCAATTCGGCGGGAATTTCAGCTTCTTCAAAGCTCGCCCCCAATTCTTCGGTCTTGTAGAAAACCGCCTGCATCTTTATAAGGTCTATTATTCCTTTAAAAGAATCTTCTGCTCCGATAGGAATCTGCACACACAGAGGATTAGCAAGGAGTTTGTCGCGAATGCTTTTGACAGTCATCTCGAAGTCGGCGCCGACTTTGTCCATCTTATTCACGAAACAAAGACAAGGCAGGGCGTATTTTTGTCCCTGTCTCCAGACCGTCTCACTTTGAGCCTGCACGCCTTCGCTGCCGTCAAATACAGCTACAGCGCCATCGAGAACACGCAGAGACCGTTCGACTTCAGCAGTAAAGTCAATGTGACCCGGCGTATCGATAAGGTTGATTTCAAAACCCTCCCAGGGACATTTAGTTGCGGCGCTGGTTATAGTAATGCCCCTTTTCTGCTCCTCTTCCATATAGTCCATAACCGCGGTGCCGTTGTGGACTTCCCCCATTTTGTAGGTTTTGCCCGTATAATAAAGTATGCGCTCGGTTACCGTCGTTTTGCCGGCATCGATATGAGCCATGATTCCGATATTACGTAATTGTTTCAATTTGTTCATTGTTCATTGCCGACCCCCTGCTTTCTTGCGAAAGCAAGAACGGGGGGACGAATTATAAACTCATAACTATAAACGAGTAAAAAAATAGCGGACAAAAAAATATACCCTGTCCGCTATCTGCTATACCCTATTGAAATTACCAGGCGAAGTGAGCAAATGCCTTGTTGGCCTCAGCCATTTTGTGTACATTATCGCGAGTGGTCATTGCACCGCCGCGCCCATCATAAGCATCCATCAATTCAGAGGCCAATCGCTCACAGAAGGCAGAGCCTTTTTTGCTCCTGGCCGATTGTATTATCCATCGAAATGCAAGTGACTGCTGGCGCTTGGGTCTTACCTGCATCGGGATCTGATAACTGGCTCCGCCGATACGTCTGCTGCGAACTTCAAGTAATGGTTTCACATTATTAACGGCGGTCTCGAACACCTCAAGGGGGTCAACGGGCTCCTGCTTGCCATCTTTGGGGGTCCCGGTGTCCTTGGGGCCGGTTTCGCCCTCTTTCGGGGTTCCCGCTTTGGGTTCTTTCGCAGAATGGGCACCCTTTACCTTTCGGGATATAATATTCATAGCATCATAAAAAACTTTCTCTGCAACACTTTTCTTGCCGGCCCACATCAAAGCGTTAATAAACTTTGATACCAGTTTACTATTGTATACAGGGTCCGGCTTTAATTGCTGACCCGAAGCGGTAAGATTTTTCGCCATAATTTTGTCCTTTGTGCTGCGCGGCTTACGAATCTTCGGCCGAACGATTCACTATCCACGCTTTCACTATTTTGGCTCTTTTGCTCCGTATTTACTTCTACCCTGTTTGCGCCCAGCCACACCGGCACAGTCAAGCACGCCACGAATGATATGATACCGAACGCCCGGTAAATCCCTGACTCGGCCTCCGCGTATTGTAACTGTGCTGTGCTCCTGCAGGTTGTGGTCAATGCCAGGTATGTAAGCTGTAACTTCCTTGCCGTCGGTCAGTCTGACACGAGCAATTTTTCGCAAAGCGGAGTTCGGCTTTTTGGGCGTTTGTGTTCTTACAATCAGACACACGCCTCTTTTCTGCGGCGAGCCGCTGATTTCAGATACTCTTTTTCGGCCTTTCGACTTCGCTCTTGGTCGTCTGACCAATTGGTTTATAGTAGGCATAATTTACTTCCACTCTAATTTTCGGTTCTCAATCATCACCCGTCACTTAATTCCCAGAGCCTCCTTAATAGCGGCCTCTGCTTTTGCCTCGGTATCTTTAACTTCTTTAATATCTGCAAATTCCTTCGGCAGCGGAGCTTCAGCAAGGTGCTTGACCCTAATATCAAGATGCGGTTTGAAAGCCGTGCCTGCCGGTATCAGATGACCAAGTATCACGTTTTCCTTTAAGCCAAGAAGTCTGTCCACTTTAGCACATAACGAAGCGGCAGTCAAGACCTTAGTTGTTTCCTGGAAACTGGCCGCTGCGATGAAGCTTTCGGACTGCAGCGAAGCTTTTGTTATTCCCAAAAGTAATGTCTTGGCAGTTGCCGGCTTTGGCTTTTTCCCTTTTGCAGGTGTGCCGCCGATTGCTTCAACCCTTTCATTTATTGCAGCAAGCTCGTCGCGGCCAATAACCTGACCTTCCTGCAAATCGGTGACATCTCCAAGGTCGGTTACCTTGACACTATTTGCTAATTTCTCATTTTCTCTTCGGAACTGGAATTTATCAATGACCTCACCAGGCAGGAACGAACTGTCACCGACAGATTCAATCTCAACTTTGCGCATCATTTGAGAGCAAATAATCTCAATGTGTTTGTCGTTGATATTTACATTTTGTGAACGATAGACATTTTGAATCTCTGCAATTAAATATCTCTGCAACGCCTCTTCACCCTTAATTCGCAGAATATCGTGCGGAACCAGCGGCCCATCTGTCAAGGCGTCCCCGGCTTCCGCCATATCTCCGGTATGAAAATTCAGGTGCCTATCGCGTGGAATGTGGTGTTCCTTCTCCATCGATTCAGAGCGAATTATAACTGTCATTTTGCCCTTGCGTTTATCGCTCCGCAGCTCAACCCGGCCGGAGATTTCAGCCATTGCAGCAGGGTCTTTGGGTTTGCGTGCCTCAAATACTTCGGTAACTCTCGGCAGGCCGCCTGTGATGTCTTGGGTACCGGTGGCCGCTCTGGGTTGATGAGCAAGCAATTGACCTGCCTGAACTTGCTGGCCTTCGACAACCTCAATCCTGGCCCCCGCAGGCAAATAGTGAACATCAAGTATTTTGCCGTCTGCATCTTCTATGATAATTTGCGGATGTGTATCTCCTTTATGCTCGATTACCACAGGCCTGCCAAGCTGACCCTTTCGTTCTTCTTCAAGCCGGATTGTTTCGCCCTCTACGACATCTACAAACGCAATTTGCCCCGACACCTCTGCTAGAATCGGCGTGCGGTGCGGGTCCCAGGAAAATAACAGCTTACCTACAGAACATGATTGTCCGTCATCTACGTGCATAAGTGCACCATAAGGCACCTTGTACTTTTCAAGCTCACGGCCTTTTTGGTCTAATATAGCAAGCTCTCCACTGCGTTTCAGTACAACCCCTTTAGACCTGAGCGGCTTTTTTTCTTTGTGCTCTTCATTTTGCTTGGCATCATCTTCTTTCGATGGGAAAGGACGAGAAAATTCCCCCGGATCCTCTACAACACCTAAATTTCTGAACTCAACTTTTCCTTCATAGTCGGCTTTCTGGCTGCTCTCAAGTATGGCTCTGGCGGCGATACCGCCGGTATGGAACGTACGCAGTGTCAGCTGTGTGCCGGGTTCACCAATTGACTGTGCAGCAACAATGCCGACTGCCGAACCATCTTCGACAAGACCGCCGGTACTCATATCCCAGCCGAAACACTTCGCGCAAATACCAAATGTACTGTCACAGGTTAGAGGGCTTCTAACTCTGATGGCATCAAGTCCCAAAGCCTCAATCTTCGCTGCCGCCTCAGGGGTAATAACTTCGTTCTCCCGTACAATCATTTCGTCGGTAATTGGGTTGCGGATATTATCTCTGGCGGTTCTGCCGAGAACAAGCTGAGAAAGTGGTATATCAATCTGCTCGCCTCTGCTGATTATGCTCTTGGTAATTCCCTGTAATGTTCCACAATCGCGTTCCGTGACAATTACATTTTGGGACACATCGATTAGCTTGCGGGTAAGATAGCCGGAATTAGCAGTCTTCAAGGCGGTGTCAGCCAACCCCTTACGAGCTCCGTGCGTGGAACTAAAATACTCAAGAACAGTCAAACCCTCGCGGAAGTTCGACTTAATCGGCGTCTCGATAATCTCTCCGCTGGGATTAGCCATTAATGCTCGCATCCCCGCAAGCTGCTGAATCTGGTCAACACTACCTCTCGCACCGGAATCGGTCATTATGTATATCGGGTTCAGATACGGAGCCCCTTCTTCAGTTGTATCTTCCCGGAGGGCACGCATCATCTCGGCGGTAACCGCCACACGTGCATGTGTCCAGGCATCAATAACCTGGTTGTACCTTTCACCCTCGGTCAGAACACCATTGCTATAATTGGCGTGGATTTTACCGACCTTTTTTTCAGTCTCGTCGATAATCTCCTGTTTTTTCCCCGGTATTTTCAAGTCCGTAAGGCCAAAGCTCAATCCCGCAAGTGTGGCATATTTGAAGCCTAAATCTTTGATTTTATCAAGCAAATCTACTGTTTGAGAACTTCCAGCGAACTCGAAACAGTCACTAATTACCCCGCTCAATTTTCCCTGAGCCATCGTCATATTGTAAAAGGGCATTTTCTCAGAAAGCATATCGTTGAAAATACACCTTCCGACGGTAGTCTGAATTATTTGGTTGTCGAGCTGGTCATCTGAACGCTCCACCAATTCAGAGGTCTGCCCCGCTTGTTTCGTCTTTTTGGTCGTTTGGCGTTTTTCGACCTTTTTCAAAATGGGAGCCAAACCTTCATCATCAGACCACTTCACCGGCTTATTAATCCGTACCTTAATCTTCGCGTGTAAACCGATTTTCCCCATTTCGTATGCCATTATTGCCTCGAAAGTGTCTTTAAAAGCCATTCCCTCGCCTTTTTCGCCCGAACAGATAGAGGTCAAATAATAGTTTCCCATAACCATATCCTGGGAAGGCCCAACCATTGGAGAGCCATTAGCCGGTGAGAAAATGTTGCTGGTTGGCATCATCAAGGTATGAGATTCTGTGAGAGCTTCGACACTTAGTGGCAAATGCACCGCCATCTGGTCGCCATCAAAGTCGGCATTGAATCCCTTGCAGGCCAACGGATTAAGCATAATGGCGTTGCCCTCGACAAGAATCGGCTCGAATGCCTGAACACCCATTCGATGTAGGGTAGGCGCACGGTTGAGCAAAACAGGATGCTGATGAATGGCTTCCTCAAGAATATCCCAAACCTGCTCATCCCGGCGCTCAATGATTCTCTTTGCGGATTTAATCGTATCTGCAAGGCCGTGTTGCTTGAGTTTACGAATAATGAATGGCTGATACAGCTCCAATGCTATTTTCTTCGGCAAGCCGCACTGATAGAGTTTTAGATTCGGCCCTACTA
>JBAPXT010000323.1:0-2911 GCA_049284355.1 Sedimentisphaerales bacterium | reverse complement strand
TTTGCTTATGGAAATCATCTATTCTTTGATGACATAAGGCGAGCAACGGAATCTCTGCTCTTCCTTATTCCAGCAGGCAAACAGGTATCTATCTCCTATCGTTGAGTGTCGGCACTTCTCCACATGTTGAAGCAATTGATCAATAATCTCTTTTTCTTCTTCCTCGGATTTGACGTCCAGAACCATAATACGGTGGTCTGCACGAGAAACAAGGAGTTTCTTAAAATCATAGAGTATCTCGTCTTTGTAAATTTTTTTAGTATTTTCCCATTCCGATTCTAAAACGAGCAGGATGCTTTTCAGATAGCCATTTTCTTCTTCGAGGCACGTTAGGTCATAAAGCCACTCCGCGCCATCCTTTTGATCGCATTTTGATGCACAGACTTTGTAGCCTCTTTTCTTCGATACCTTACTTACAGCATTATTCACCGCTTTGGTCCACCGCCCAGCACCCTTTTCCTTTTTCAGTAGAGTTTCATTAATCGGAAGGAATTCCTTATTGATATCTTCCTCAAATTCGTCAAAACAGGTTTTTTGTGCCTGCATAATTTTCTCTCCGTCGTCAACTAAAAAACAGATAGAAAATGGCTTATATAAAAACTACCGACGCCAGACTAAAAAGTATAAAAAGACATTAAAGGGCCTTTGTTTCCTTTTCGATATAATTGATAAGGCCGTATAACGTCTTAGCCGTTTGGTTCCTCAATTCATCCACCTTGTTATATTCACTATCTTTCAAATAACCTATTCTTTTCGATAAGTGCAAAAGGTATTCTAATTCAGAAATCGACCCCTGCGCTATATAAAGAAATTGGAGATACTCTTTTGTATTCTTCCTTGCTGCTCCTTCGGCTATATTAGAAGGTATTGATACAGTAGCTCTTCTTATCTGTGATACAAGGCCATATATCTCTTCTTTAGGAAAAGTTTTTGTTGCAGAATAAACCAGCGTCACAAGGTCATCGGCATTTTTCCAAGCTTTTATGTTTCTAAAATCTCTTTTCATATCTGAAATCTCACACCCGTCAGTTGTTTTTCAAAGTTCGTTGTCTGGCGTCTGTCATCTGGAGTCTGTTGTCTTTACAGATTCTTCAGTCTTTGTTCTCTGTCGTAGTTTTTCAATGCTGCAATAAGTTCGACCATATCGCCGGCTATTATCTTATCCAGGTTATAAAGCGACAGGTTTATTCTGTGGTCGGTGACGCGATTTTGCGGGAAGTTGTAGGTCCTTATTTTTTCAGACCTGTCGCCCGAGCCAATCATAGTTTTACGCTGTGAATCGCGCTCCGCGTTTTTTTTGCCCTGGTGATATTCGTAAACTTTGCTTTTAAGGATTCGCCAGGCCTTGGCGCGATTTTTGTGCTGGCTTTTATCATCCTGCATACTGACGGTAATTCCTGTCGGAATATGTTCGAGTTTGATGGCGCTGCTGGTTTTGTTGACGCTTTGTCCGCCGGGGCCTCCTGACCTGCAGACATGTTCAATGACGTCGCTGTCGGCAATCTGGATATCAACTTCTTCCGGCTCGGGCAATACAGCTACTGTTGCGGCAGAGGTGTGAATCCTGCCCTGCGATTCGGTTTTCGGCACGCGTTGAACGCGATGTCCGCCGGCCTCGTAACCTAATTCGGACCATACTCCGCGGCCTTTGACGCCGAATATAACTTCACGAAAGCCGCCCATTTCCGCCGCGCTGAAACTTAGATTTTCGATTTTCCACTTGCGCCCTTCAGCATATTTTGTGTACATATTGTATAAATCGCGCGCGAACAAAGCTGCCTCTTCACCGCCGGTGCCTGCGCGTATTTCCATTATGATCGAATCAATACCCATCTCATCGCCTGATAAGAGGATATTTTGCATTTCTTCGAGAAGTGCTTTCTTTTTAGCTTCAAGCTGACTGATTTCTTCTTTTGCCAAGTTCCTGAAATCTTCGTCTATGGTGTTATCTTTTAGTATGTGTTTGGCGTCTTCCAAGCCGGCTATTGTTTTTTTGTATTCGCGATATTTTGCAACGATTGTTTTCAGCTTACCTTGCTCTTTGGCAAGCGTTATCAGCATGGCTGAATTGCTGGTGATTGCCGGGTCGACAATTTGCTTTTCGATTTCGCTGTAGCGAAGCTCGATTTCATCGAGTTTTGCCAAAAGAGTGTTTTTTTCTTCAGCCATAGATACGGCCCTGCGAAGGTAAAAATAACGGATAGCAGATAAAAAAAGAAAACCGAACGTCAAATGCTATTATAAACTGGAAAGCCGTTATTGTTTGTCTTTTTTGGTTTTCTTGAAGTACTCTGTGCCGTATTTCTTTTGGAATCGCTCTATCCGTCCTGCAGTATCGACGAATTTCTGCTTGCCTGTATAGAAAGGATGGCACATCGAGCAGATTTCAGCGTGTATTTCTTCTGCTGTGCTGTAGGTCTCGAAATTATTGCCGCAGCCGCAATGAACCACTACCTTTTGGTATTTTGGATGTATGTCCTTTTTCATAACTAAAGTGCTCCCAAAATCTAAAAGAGACAATTCTAACAATATCAGCAGGTTTTGCAATAGAAATTTTTTGCAATTAAATACTTTCAGCCGCGTTGCCGAGGTATGGTTATATTTATTATTGGACGAAGATGAGGTACGAAAGCCGGTTTTTCGTTGAAATCAAGGCCTGGGGTTTTGAGAAATACCGCAATTTTTTGGAAAGCATGAAGCTCTGTTTGTTTTTAATCGATAATATGTATGCATTATATGGAGATATGTACGAGGTCGTGCTTTATAGACCGTAGAATGGAGATGGCATAATGCGGATTAGATACGTTGTTTCAACGATGTTATTTTGGGGGCGGGAACATCAACTCTCTTTTGAGCAGGAATGTCAATTTTTAAGGTCAATGGGCTTCGGCGTGGAGTTATGGCCTCATAT
>JBAPXT010000322.1:0-2054 GCA_049284355.1 Sedimentisphaerales bacterium | reverse complement strand
CTTTTATGACTGTCTCCGGCATACTCAAACCGTATCCATAAAGCTTTTTTCAACTTTGCTGAATAGAATGACCCCGCCAAAAAGAATGGCCAAAGTCACCGTCCAGCTAATACTCGTATAAACAATATCCACAACTCCTCGACCGAAGAAGGCGTAGCGAAACGACTCTATTACTGATGCCATTGGGTTGAGCATATAAATCGGCCGGTACTTCTCGGGTATTCGCGATGCAGGGATAATCACAGATGAAGCGTACATCCATAACTGAACAGCAAAGGTCATCACAAAGGTCAGGTCACGGTATTTGGTAGTAAGGGCGGAAACCAGAATACCCGCACCTAAACTTAGCACCGCCATCTGAAGGATTAAAACTGGAAGCAATAGTATAAAATAAGTCGGTCTAATGGGCAAACCCCTCGCAATAAAATAGATATAAAAGCCGAGAAAAAGGGCAAACTGTATCCCAAATTTTACCAAATTGATAATGACTACGGAAACAGGAACCGTAAGCCTTGGGAAGTACACCTTGCCGAAAATGCCTGCATTTTTTATAAATGTGTTCGATGTCTCATTAAGACAGCCTGCAAAATAACTCCACGTGACGGTGCCCGCAAGAAGGAAAAGAAAGGGTGGAATTCCATCCATCGGAATGCCCGCAACCTTTCCGAAAATCACAGTGAAGACTAAGGCGATAAGAAGCGGCTGAATAATATACCATAACGGCCCAAACGCCGTCTGTTTGTAAAATGTAACAAAATCCCGCTTGACAAAAAGAGATATCAGGTCCCTGTAGCGCCAAAGGTCGCGAAAATGCAGGTCGAACCACCGTTTTCCAGGCTGGATAACCAGGTCCCATTTCTCTTGTTCTCTATATATTACGTCCACTAAAGTTATGCTCCGTTATATTTTAGACTCCGTCCCCGTGGGTTGCAATGAAACCCGCAAAGAACCTCTCCAGTGATTTTCTTACCATCTCGGGCAGTTCCCCTGTAACCAGCAGTTGAATTGGAAACAAATAATACCTGCTCAGTAGCCTATAATCAAGTTTTTTTTAGCGTTTTTGGGGGTTTTGTCGGCGGTAGACAACGGAAGACCCGGCTTATGAACAGATATGGATGTTGTTTGCTATCCCGGGCGATAATATCTTCCTGGCAAACTGCAGAACCTGTGTCAATAAATACACAACCCATAAAAACCGCCGCAAGTATCCTTTTGAATCAAGCAAAAAACCCCACAAAGACTCGATGCCGCATCAAGAGAAATGACTCACAAAAATATCCCCGGTGCGACTCGAACGCACAACCTTTGGCTCCGGAGGCCAACGCTCTATCCAATTGAGCTACGGGGACAGAAACCTGATGCTATTTATTATGCCAAAATAGCAGACAAGTCAAGAGTATAGCTAATGACATCCCCCCTTGCGGCTATATTTGGAATTTTATACCTGCAATTTTTGCGCATATATGTTATAATATCGTGTTAGAAGAGGTGGTGGTTTGAATGTTAGGCAATAATGGCCTTTTGTGCCGTACAACATGCTCTGTTCTGTTGCTCGTTACTGTCTTGTGCTGGATTCCTGCTGTTGGAACCGGCCGGCCCGGCTGGCAGCGCCAGGAAGTTGATTGGCGTATGACCGGCGGCAGTTCTGTCAAAGCCGTCAATTACCCCGCCGAAAAACCATTACCAACGCTCAATAAACGAACCGCTCGCCAACCGGCAGCCCTGCGCGAGAAGATTCTCCCACCCGAAGCAGCCTTCAGGTTTTCACCTCTTGCCCAGCAGTCCTTCGCCCCAATCATTGTCAACGTTATTGATTCACCTCCCATAGACGGCTTTGTTCCTTGGGTAGTTGTTTCTGTAACCGATGAGCGAGGCGGCTATTGGGATATTGACGCCATTCCCACAACGGACGTCGTTGGTAACCATCTTACAGGGAACCCGCAGTCCGATTATGCCATAGGCATCTTCGATACCGGTGCCAGTGCTCACATCATAAGCGATGACGATGCCTTCAAAACAGGCATTTACGACGCTGACCTTGTTACACATCAGCC
>JBAPXT010000321.1:0-15607 GCA_049284355.1 Sedimentisphaerales bacterium | reverse complement strand
GGCTAAGATACCACATAGCCTTTCTCTGAAAAATACCTCTCTTAAAATTAAATTTTCTCTGTAAAAACACAGTAGAAATTATTAATATACCGCCTTATGTGGTTTCGCTGTCTCAAATAACTTAATATTGCTGAATTTTGGAAGGTAAAAAAATGACTTTCACAAAACAAACCGCCGAACGTAAAGCCCCCTGGCTTTTAGTTCTTATAACTTTGCCAACCGTATTGATTCTTATTACCGGCTGCCAAAAGGTTACGCCGGAACCCGTAAAAACCACGGAACTAAAACCTGCTGAAGTCAAACCTGCCGAAGCTGGTCTTACCGAAGCCGAACCGCGCTCGACTGTTTCTTTATATGATAAATGCGCCGCAATCTTAAAAAACTGTGTCGACGATAAGGGAATGGTCGATTATAAAACGCTCAAGCGAAAAAAGCCCGAGCTTAGCCATCTCTTGGATGAATTTGCCAAACTCGACCCGCACGAATACAACTCCTGGACTAAAGAAGACAAAATCGCCTTCTGGATTAACGCATATAACATAAAAATGCTCAAAATAATTGTCGATAGCTACCCCATCCAGTCTCAGCGAATACTTCGCGTTATATGGGGCCCTGACAGCATCAGGCACATCGACGGTATATGGGACAAATACAAATTTATCGTAATGAAGGAGGAGTTTACTCTTAAAGAAATTGAACAGCGGTTTTTCTATAAAGAGTTTAACGAGCCGCAGGCGTTCTTGGCCATATCATACGCCAGCCTCTCAGGCCCACCTCTGCGAAATGAGCCTTATTATGGACCTAAGCTTTACGAGCAGTTGGGCGACCAGGCAAAAAAGTTTTTGTCCAGCCCGCTCGCATTTAGTATAGACAGAGAAAAGCGAATAGTCTATATTTCCGCCGTCTTTCAGCCGTCCTGGCATGGCAAATATTTTCTCGACAAATACGGTACCGATAAAAAATTCAAAGACCAGCAGCCGGAAGTCGCGGCTGTCTTGAATTTCTTGACAAATTATATTTCGCAGCAGGATGTCTCTTTTCTTGATCTCGAAAATTATTCAGTTGAATTCATAAGATATGATTGGACCATCAACGATAGTCCATAATCTGTGAACGACGAACTATAAACAATGAACTGTTAAAAGGATAAATCAAAAATGGCAAAAAAATCTATTTACAGCAATCCTAATTGTGATACCGGCAAATACCTTTTCACCAGCGAGTCCGTAACGATGGGTCATCCTGACAAAGTGGCTGACCACATATCTGACGCTATCCTTGACGCAATGCTCGCCCATGACCCACAAAGCAGGGTCGCCTGCGAAACCCTTGTTAAGGATGCTATGGTAATAGTCGCGGGTGAAATCACTTCTAAAGCTATTGTCGATATCCCATCGGTGGTTCGCCAGACAATTAAAAAAATAGGCTACAATGACCCCCAGCTCGGTTTCGATAGTGAAAGTTGCGCCGTTATGGTATCGCTCGGAAAACAAAGCCCTGATATTTCTCAGGGTGTGACGGCGGGCGCAGGTCTGCACAAAGAGCAGGGTGCAGGTGACCAGGGGCTGATGTTCGGCTACGCCTGCAGGGAAACGCCAGCTCTTATGCCGATGCCCATTCAGCTTGCACATCTGCTGACCATTCGGCTCGAAAAGATGCGCCAAAGCGGCAGACTCCCTTGGCTGCGACCGGATGGTAAAAGCCAGGTAACCGTCGAATATGAAAACGGCAAACCCACACGTATTCACACCGTTGTCGTGGCTGCTCAGCATGCTCCTTCAATCCCCTACAGACAACTGCGTAAGCAAATCATCGAAAAGGTTGTTCTGCCTGTCCTGCCGAAGCGCCTTGTTGACAAAAACATCATATTCCACATCAACGAAACCGGCCGCTTCGTCATAGGCGGCCCAAAAGGCGATTGTGGCGTCACTGGCAGGAAAATCATCGTCGATACTTACGGCGGACGGGGACATCACGGCGGCGGCTGCTTTAGCGGGAAAGACCCCACCAAAGTCGATAGGACCGCAAGTTATATGGCGCGATACATCGCCAAAAATATCGTCGCCGCAGGCCTCGCTGACATCTGTGAAATCCAACTGTCTTACGTCATCGGCGTCGCAGACCCGCTTTCGATTTTTGTTAACACCCACGGCACCGCCAAAATCAGCGAAAAGAAAATCAGCCAAATCGTTCGCAAATTATTCCCTCTGACACCCAGAGGTATGGTTACACATTTGAAGCTCGCCAGGCCTATTTATGCAGAAACCTCCCACGGCGGACATTTCGGCAGAAATCTCCCCACCTTCACCTGGGAAAAAACCGATATGGTAAAAAAGCTCCGCAACGCTGCTGGACTGTAATTACCCCGAACACAATGGTCACAAAAAAAGCCCGACATATCGTCGGGCTTTTTTAATACCCTTATCTGCTTAACTCCAAAATAAGTAGCATCAAATTAATGCTTAAAGTGTCTTTTGCCCGTGAATACCATCGCTATCCCGTGCTTGTCCGCACAGGCAATTACTTCGTCATCCTTATTAGAGCCGCCCGGCTGAACTATGCACGCCACACCTGCCTCAGCGGCGTTTTCAACATTATCAGGGAACGGGAAAAACGCATCCGATGCCATCACGCAGCCCTTCACCTGGTCGCCTGCGTGCCTGAATGCAATCAGCCCAGACTCGACTCGATTCATCTGCCCGGCCCCAATACCTAAAATCTTTCTGTCCTTAACCAGCACAATCGTATTGCTTTTGGTATGCTTGGCCACAAGCCACGCAATTCTCAAATCCTCAAGCTGTTTTTTTGTCGGCTTGGTTTTTGTCGGATACGTCAGCACATCAGGCTCCCACCCGGCCAAATCCCGCTGTTGCAAAAGCAATCCGCCCACAACGCAGCGAACATCGAATTCACCGCAGTCAATCTTGGCTCTGTCAATTGGCCCCGTTTCCATTAATCTGACCCTGCTGCCCCAGCTTTTCAGCGTCCTGATTAGTTCGACTGCATCAGGTTCAAATTTCGGAGAGATAATTACCTCAGCAAAAAATCCGCTGGCGTCCTTGGCCTTGCCGAACAGGTTGTAAGATTCCATAATCGTTCGCGCCAGTTCAACGTCCACTTTTCTGTTCAGAGCAACAATGCCCCCGAATGCGCTTATAACATCGCCTTCGTACGCCTTTCGGTACGCCTCGCAAATATTCTCATCTACCGCACAGCCGCACGGATTAAGGTGCTTGACAACCACCGCCGCTGGCTCGGCAAATTCCTTCACCAGTTCGAACGCAGCGTTGGAATCCAAAAGATTATTAAAGCTGATGCCGGTTTCACCCTCTGTTATATTGGCGCTGCTGACCGATGTCTCACCGCTCACAGGCAGTTTATAAAATGCTGCGCTTTGATGGGAATTTTCCCCGTAGCGCAGGTCCCTGTCTTTCCTGAGGGCGATTGAAATCCTTTCCGGGTAGGATACATTTGCTTTGCCGTTTAGATATTTCGCGATAGCAGCATCATACGAAGACGTCACCCCGAAGGCGACCCTTGCAAAATCGCTGCGCAGCTCCTCGCTCACGGCCCCGTCTTTTGCCTCCATCTCTTCAATGACTTTGTCATACTGTCCCGCATCGGTGACGACCGTTACAAATTTATGGTTCTTCGCTGCCGAGCGAATCATGCTCGGCCCGCCGATATCAATATTTTCAATCGCCTCTTCCAGTGTGCAGTCGGCCTTGGCGATTGTCGCTTCAAACGGGTAAAGATTCACGCACACCAAATCAATCGGCTCAATTCCATGCTTTTTCATTGCCGCCTTGTGCTCTGCTTTGTCGCGAAGCCCCAGCAGGGCCCCGTGTATCTTCGGATGAAGCGTCTTTACTCTCCCATCCATCATCTCGGGAAAACCTGTAACAGACTCAATGCCGACAACGCTAATACCCGCTTCGCTCAGTTTCTTGGCTGTTCCTCCGGTGCTGATTATCTTGACCCCCATTTCGCTTAGCTTCTTTGCGAAACCAACAACACCTTTTTTTTCAGAAACACTTATCAATGCTGTCCTGATTTTCACGTCCATTTACGCTCCTTCCTTTCAAAAACTTTCCACTTACAATTTGCAGCTTGTCTAACTTATCACACCTCCCGGTGTGCAAAACACAACGTATCACCTCTCACTTATCTGGCAGGTTTTAAACAGGCAATTCGCCCTTCTTTATCTGCAATATAGATTTTCGAATCCGCCGCATTGCTCGCATACTTCGAAACTCCCGCCAAATTGACGCTGTACTGCTGCTTTGCTTTCTTGTTGTCCATCACTGCCAGCGTTCCTGCGTTCGTAATCACATAAACCTTGCCGTTCGCCTCAGCCAGCAAATCGACGCCCTCGGCTAACCGCCACAAAAGCCCGCCGCTCTCTTTATCTATCGCCGACAAACCTTCATTGCGGACATGTTGATAAACAACTTTCTCCGTGACCCGCGGGCCGCTCCTGAGCATCGCTCCCGTCTGGTACTTCCAGACAAGCTTTCCCGTTTGTGCGTTAAGCCTGTAAATGTTTGTGTCTCCACTGGCGGCAAACAGCGATTCCGCATCTTTTACAATCGGCTGGGCAATACCACCGGCTGCTTCAAATTCCCACACCCGCTTGGACCTGTCCGGCGTGATACTTATCACATTACCCGCATCGGTGGCAAAAACAACGGAATTCTCATCAGCAACAACCGACGTAATCGTCGAATCGTTCTCGGCAGCCGCCTCGAAAACCTGGATCTTGTCTTCTGCACGTAATGTATGTATGCGCTTGTCAACTCCTGCAACATAAAAGTATGAACTGTTGCGGACGGCAGGACAGGTTGCGCCAAATTCCAGACTTTTGGCGTTCCGTTCTTCGCCGGAGTCTGAACTAATCTCAACCAGCCTGTTGCCCGCTACAGAAAAAAGCTCGTCCTTATAAAGCCCCAGCCCGGCCACCGGCAAACGTGCCTCAGCGATAGATCTGCTGAATATCACATTGCCATTTTCCCTGTTCATGCTGACCAAAAAATTCTGGCTCGAAAGCCCATAGATGTGATTGCCGAGAATAAATAATTGCTCCAGACTCTCCCCCGTCTTTATCGGCAGCTTGCTCTCCCACACTATCTCCAGCTCAGCTTGCTTGAGCGCCTCCGGCGAGACAAGTCGTTGCAAATCACCTTCCGCAGCTTCACTGCCGGCAGCAGCACAGAGAATTAAAAAACTCAAACCTAATATCAATCCGTGTCTTACCATCTTTTTATCACCTCTCTTGGTTCTAAATTTTTTCTTTCCTCTTCACGGCAAATCAATATAGTCAGCCAAATCAATTTTTTGCTCAGCTTCGAATTTCTGCATCTGCTCGATGCGTTCGATATCATCTTGTATCCGGTTTGCCAGCTTGAATATATATGGCTTACCGGCCAGCCGGTTTCGCAGGTCATCTAACATCGGCTCCCACGTCCCGCCGTAAAGCTGTGCCTTCAGAATAATCAGCATACGGTGCTCCTCGCTCAGGCCGTTAACAAAATCGCTCACCACTTTGCTGGCAGCGCTTTTGCCGTCTTTCTTGCTGTTTCTGACCGGCTCAGCCATCTGTTTCTCTCTCGATTTATCCAAATCCCGTTAGAAACAAGGTTTCTAAACGGGACAAATCCTAACCGCCAAACCGCAACATTGCAACAAATTTCCTCAAATTAAACCCCCTCCAATACCTCCTCGTCTTCCTCCCGCCACGCAGGGTCAACTATGCATAAAAATTTCAAATCAGAGCTTCCCGTATTCTCAATATATTGCCTCGCACCAGCCGGAATATTTAGCCCCTTGCATTGCAAGGGGTTACCTTTCGATGTCCACTGTTCCTTCGTTCTGCCAGACCAGATAATCGTAGGGCGGTGCTTGCCTGCCCCAGATTTTCCTTGACAGCCATTAGCAAAAAGGCGATAATTAAAATCGCCTTTGACTGGGGGCAAAAGGCAAAGAGGAGAAGGGTATGAGAGAGCTATCACGTCTATTGTGTGCAATCCACATAAAGTATCATCCGTTTTGCGCGGTGTTTTTCGTTATGACAGTCCTTGCAGCCAGCACAGCAAACCAAGCCTGGGGCACAATATACAAAGCAATCGATTTGAACCCCAGTGGATTCCATGCTGAGGCTTACGGGATAAGCGGCACACAACAGGTTGGTGATGGCAAAGGAGGCCACGCCTTACTTTGGAGCGGCAGTGCCGCAAGCTGTGTCGATTTGAACCCCAGCGGATTCGATATGTCTGAAGCTTGTGGGACCAACGGCACGCAGCAGGTCGGCTGGGGCACGGGAATCGCCACAAGAGGCCGGCTCCACGCTTTACTGTGGTCAGGTACGGCGGGAAGTTACGTTGACCTGCACCCCAGCGGATTCGATGCATCTTGGGCTCAAGGGATCAACGGCACGCAGCAGGTCGGCGTGGGTTGGGGTCCAGGCGGTTGTCCAGGCGGCCCCGAACACGCCTTGCTTTGGAGTGGTAGTGCCGCAAGCTACATCGATTTGCACCCAAGCGGATTCGATTATTCTGAAGCTTGGGGGACCAACGGTACGCAGCAGGTCGGCTGTGGTTATGGTTCGATAGTCGAATCCGATCACGCCTTGCTTTGGAGCGGCAGTGCAGCAAGCTATGTCGATTTGAACCCCAGCGGATTCGATTCATCTTGGGCTTTCGGGATCAACGGCACGCAGCAGGTCGGCTTGGGTTGGGGTCTGCCCACAGACGGCAACATACACGCCTTGCTTTGGAGCGGCAGCGCGGATAATTTCATCGATTTGAACCCAAGTGGATTCGATCATTCTGAAGCTCTAGGGACCAACGGTACGCAACAGGTAGGCTTGGGTTTTGGTTCAGCCACAGGCGGTAACGACCACTTCCACGCCTTGCTTTGGAATGGGAGTGCGGATAGCTATATCGACCTAAGTCAATTCTTGCCAACAGGATCCGGTATTTCTAGCGCTAATGCTATCGATGGTTATGGGAACATCGTTGGCTTTGCGGACGATAGTTCAGGTTCTCGACATGCTATTCTTTGGAAGCCCGTACCCGAACCCGCCACGC
This sequence comes from Sedimentisphaerales bacterium, assembly GCA_049284355.1. GTDB lineage: Bacteria > Planctomycetota > Phycisphaerae > Sedimentisphaerales > Anaerobacaceae > CAIYOL01. The sequence goes on along the minus strand of JBAPXT010000321.1, from coordinate 8,522 downwards.
TCTTCTTGCTCGGCCTTGGTGCGGTGATGTTGAGAAGGAAACGCTAAAATAGACTCAGCGTATCCGAAATTCTAAAAAAAATGAAAATAAATTTCCGGTAAGGCTTGTGTTTGATAAAACTCTTTGTGTTCTGAGGGTTACTGGCTAACTTATTCACCCCTTGCACAACGTCTTCAAACGGTCAGCTTGAGTGGTTCAACTGGAAGAATTGGTCGTCCAAAACCTTTTTGCTGTTCAAGCTTTATTTTTTAGGCTTGTTTGGCTCAACAACCTTGGTTTGAGTAGCTGGTTTAGCCTGTTTGGTCGGTGTTGATTTCTTGCAGCTATTAAATGCAACCAGGACAACGAGCAATATGCCCACTAATGCGATAATGGACCAAATTTTACCTTTCATTTTTGTTTCTCCTTAATAAATTACTTCTGATTTATATATTATCGGCATTCCTGACCTTTTAACATAAGCCCCCGTGGAAAAACTCATTTAAGACCGGATTCCTCGCAATGGCATAGCCCCGCTTTTGTAGGTCATTGCAAGCGAAGCACAGCCGAGCATGGCAATCTCATAATGGCCGTAATGGCAATACTGCTTACTTTGCGTATGACAATCGCGGCAATGGCATCGAAACAACTGCTCCTGATGGTGGAATAACCTTAGATTATTGTAATTCGAGGAAGTTTTGATACTATTATGGCATCGAAAGGCTTGGTTGCGTAGCCAGGAGTTTAATCCGCCAGAGGCGGATTAATATGGGAAATGTCGGCCTATTATTGTCGTCCAGGCTGACAAATATTTTTTATACAGCGTCCTCGTGCGAGGGTAAATCACATTAAGGAGATTATGTGGAGAACCGCGGTTCATTTCTGTATCGCCAGCGAAGGGCGATATTATTTATTTTAATCCTGATGTGGATAGGAGCTTTCGTAGCTACGCACATTCCCACCAGGTATGTTCCAGGACTGATTGCCTGTTTTGGAGATTTTATCCTGCACGGAATCGGATTTTTGGGGTTAAGCAGCTTGTTCATCCTGACGGTGGCGGCATTCGGCATAAAACCGGTACAACGCGCACCTTTGGTTCTACTGGTCATGATGGTCTATGGAGCCTTGGATGAATACACACAGCAATTTTTTGGCCGGTCGACCGAACTGAAAGACTGGCTCACCGATACAACGGCGACTGTGGTATCGCTGATAGTGTGGGAAACCATTTTGTTTTTGGTGCAGAGAACAACTCGGACAAAGATTTCGCAATACAAGTGATACCATCGCTATCGTTCTTATTCCCGAACCCGCCGTGCTTTTTCTGCTCGGCCTCGGTACGGTGTTTTTAAAAAAACGAAAAAAATAACAAGCTTTATTTTTTTGCCCGCAATTTTTAACTTTTTAGTTTTGGTTTTGGATTTTCAGTTTTAACTTTTAAATTATTCTGTCTCCTGAATTCTGTATTCTGTGAGCTGCACGCGATGTTATGCATTACCTACCATAAATTCTTGCATATTTTACTGCAGTTTGGGTATGATTTTTATAAGTTTGGGTACTGTTTTTCGTCCGTTTCTATATGGTTTTAACACGTTTTCGAATATTCTTGTCCGCCTCAGGCGGATTCCAACGTTTCCCTCTAAACCCGCGCCGTTGACCCCTTTCGACGCATTTTACGAAAAAATTTGTGAGAATTCCCCCTTGCCTAAATTACCTATCTTCCCTATTTTACCAGCGACTAACGGCCAGCGACTATCGACTAACTTTCTGCCCAAAACAGCTAAATTTCCGTAATAAAAATTTCAATTTATTCCTAAATCCCTTATAATGAAATGTTTAAGTATAAATTGCTGAAGAGCTTAAATGATGCCCCCTTTTTCGGAAAACCTGACCGATGCCGAACTCTTCGCCCGCTACGCAGCCGGCGAGGAGGCCGCATTTCGTGAAATCGTAAGTCGTTACAAAAACAGCCTTTACGCCTTTCTTCGGCATTTTATAAACCAGCAGGACATCATCGAAGATGTCTTCCAGGAGACCTTCATTCAGCTATACACCAGCCGGGACAGTTTCGACACCGACCGGCCTCTGCGCCCCTGGTTATTCACTATAGCCGCAAATAAAGCAAAGGATGCCCTTCGCAAGCAGCACCGAACAGCCACCACTACCATAGGAACCATAGCGGATTCAGAGGAAATGTCGTTCGATGATGTCCTGAACACCCTTACTTCTGACGAAATAATGCCTTATGACGAATTGGAAGAGGGCGAACTCTCTTCGCAGGTCAGGCAGGTTATAGCGGATATGCCGGAAAATTTGCGGGAAATTTTAATTTTAGCCTATTTTAACAAATTTTCTTACAAACAAATGGCCCGGATTCTAAGTATACCTATTGGAACAGTTAAAAGCAGGCTGCATACAGCCGTTGCTCGATTTGCAAAAGACTGGAAAGCAGCATTTGGGAGCAGAAAAGCTAAATGACCGAGCTAAATAACCAGCAGAAGCAATTATTATTTGACTATTGCTTAGGTTTAACCACTGAAGAAGCAAGTGCTGAAGCCGAGCAGTTGATAGCCTCGAATGAACAAGCCGCCGCAATTCACGCAAAACTTAAAACCGCACTTTTACCACTTAAAAGTTTGGAATCTTACTCCTGCCCGGATGATTTGGCAGAGGGTACAATCTGGCGGCTAAAGAACCTTGCACGTTCAAGCCAGCTTCGGCTCGAACAACTGCTTGCCGACGAACAGGCCAGAACTGTTACCGACAAGAGACGCTTCTGGAAGAACTTAGGCGAAATAGTGGCTGTCGCAGCGGTGATAGTGTTTGTCGCAGGAGTTATAATCGCTCCTTTGAACTTTGCCCGTCAAAAGTCCTGGCAGCAGGCCTGCCTGATGCAATTGCAGCGAATCGGGCAGGGAATAAATTCCTACAGTTCCGACCACGATGGCAAACTGCCGACTGTTGCAACTGTAACTGGCGCCCCTTGGTGGAAGGTGGGCTATCAGGGCAAAGAAAATTACTCTAACACTCGAGCTATATGGTTTTTACCGAAAGGCGGCTATGTTAATCCAGCCGACTTTATCTGCCCTGGCAGGATTCACGGCTGTCAAACACTGCGACTCGACCCATCACAAGTGCAAAACTATAACGATTTCCCTTCCAGAAAATACGTAACTTACAGTTTCCGAATAAGATGCAGCAAATCAGGGGAGGAAAGTCCAGGTGGGAAAAAAGTATTAATAGCAGATATGAACCCGCTTTTTGAAAAATTGCCCGATGATTTCTCCAAGCCCCTCAAAATTCAATTGAACAAGGACCTATTAAATCTCAACAGCATCAATCATAACCGTAGCGGCCAAAATGTTATGTTTTGCGACGGCAGCGCCACATTCGTAAAGGTGCGTAATATCGGCACTTCGGAAGACGATATATACACCCTGCAGAACACTGATACATACAAAGGTGTTGAAGTGCCATCCTGCGAAACAGACGCTTTTCTTGCACCCTAATTCAATTAGTGACTCGTGTGTGAGTTTCCGATGTTAATCTGAGTAACCTGCACAGCTTAGCCCCCCAAATCTTCCTAAAAAACCTGTATTTCCCCCAAATCGGGATGATTTAAGTATTATTATTTTCACCCATATATCCAGGCACAAGTTCCTTGATTTTCTTGACTATTTCGCTACGGTTTTGCGTTTTGCTGATACTTATCAACTCATTTATGCCGGCACGAAGTTTTTCGCGGTCCTTCGGGATATTCTTCCATATAGCGATTTTTGGATGCATTGTAGGCTGCATATCTTCGCCTTTTATTGAAAGTTCCTCAAAGAGCTTTTCGCCAGGCCTGGGGTTTGTGAATTTTATTTTGATGTCCTCTCCGAAACCGCTGAGTGTAATAAGTTCTTTGGCCAGGTCTACGATTTTTACCGGCTCGCCCATATCAAGCACAAAGATTTCTCCGCCTTTTCCCATTGTTGCCGCTTGCAGGACGAGCTGGCTTGCTTCCGGTATGGTCATAAAATACCGCTTCATCTCAGGATGCGTAACAGTTACAGGGCCGCCCTCAGCTATTTGTTTCTTGAAGATAGGTATGACCGAACCGGTCGAGCCAAGCACATTGCCGAACCGCACGGTGACAAAATGCGTTTTGCTGGTTCTGTTTAAATCCTGAATATGCATTTCAGCGATTCGCTTGGATGAGCCCATTATGCTGGTAGGGTTAACAGCCTTGTCGGTGCTTATCATCACAAAATTAGTACCGCCGTAGCGGTCTGCAGCATCAGCAACGGTTTGTGTACCTACAACATTGTTTTTGATAGCTTCTCCGGGGTTTAGCTCCATTAAAGGTACGTGTTTGTGAGCGGCGGCGTGAATAACAACCTGCGGTTTATACTTTTCAAAAATTTCATCAACGCGTGTTTTGTCGGTGATGTCACAAATAAGTGCTTTTATGGCAACTTGGGGAAATTGCCTAAGCAATTCCCGTTCTATCTCGAACAGCGGATTTTCAGCCTGCTCGACGAGCAAAAGTAATTTTGGGTTGAAGTTGCATATTTGTCTGCACATTTCCGAGCCGATGGAGCCGCCTGCACCGGTAACAAGAATTACTTTGTCTTTCACAAAAGATTCTATCAGGTCGAGGTCAAGCTCAACGACTTCTCTGCGGAGCAGGTCATTAATATCTATGTCCCGGATATGGGAAACAGCAGTAATTGACGGCACCGTTCGAAACCGAATTTTAATGCCTGCACATACCTGAATAACGCGTCTTAGCTCTTTAGGGTCAGTAGAAGGCATTGCGATGGCAACTTCTTCGATGTTGCGGTCTTTGCAAATTTTGGGCAGTTGTTCAACAGTACCGAGTACGGGTATTCCGTGGATATTAATGCCTTGTTTTTGGGGGTCGTCGTCGATAAAGCCGATGACCTCGTGTTCTGCGAAGGGCTTACGGTGGATTTCTCGCAGGAATGCTTCACCGGCATCGCCTGCTCCGACTATAAGAAGTCGTTTCAACCGGCCGCTTTCTACGGTGCGAAACTCCTCATGGTATAGCCTTACCAGCATTCGCAGCCCAGCCAGCAGCAAAAACGTAGCAAATAGGTCGGCCATAAATACACCTTGTCCGACAAAAGTTACATTCTGCAGTTTTTGGCGGACTGGAGTTGGGGCAAAAATCAATATGACCCAGAGCAAGACGATTATTAAAGTGCTTACCAATGAGGCTCGCAGAATCCCAATAAGGTCTGATATGCCGACGTATCGCCACCAGCCGTGATACTGTTTGAAAAGTCCAAACACCACCAGTTTGATGAAGATGAAGAAAAATAGCAAAAGAGGATACTGTTCTGTAAGCCAGTCGTGTCTGAACTGCATATTGTTTGCCACCAGGAAGGAAAGCATCAAAGAGGCAGCGAAAACAACTATATGAGCAAATATAATCAGGAATCTGCGATAACGCAGTAATGCTGTTAGGGGTGTTAATAGTTCTGAAGTGTTTTTATTTTTTAGCGGTGTATTTGTATTTGAGTCAGGCATATTTTACCGGCACTGTAGTTTCTCCATGTAATTTTTCACAACCTTAAGTTTAACAACAGCTTAAGCATGTGTCAAGAAATTATCGTTACCCAGTTGGAGGTCTAAGGAACATCGTATGGCTTTTTGTTCTACTACTGGTCCGAAGCTGCCGGCTCAGATTGTGTTTCCGACCTGGGCTGCGACTGTGATTTTTCGGGTTCGGATTCGGTAGCGGTCAGCTCCGTTTTGACCTCAACGGCAGGGGTGTAAATGTCCTCCAAGGCGGTATTGTCAACTCTGTTGCGCATAAGAGCGTAGATTATGGTATTGGCGGAAAAATAAAAACTTATTACAAAAGAAACCAGTAAACCAACAACAACCAATAAGACTAAGTGAACCAGGAAGGCCGCCAATGATTCCGACCAGTTGGCTGCTGCCCAATTTGGTGGACCGCGCAAACCCGCGAAGCTTGGCTCCGGCCAGATTACGGTAAGTTTATTGACTCCTTTACTGCCATTGACCCAGACGCCAAACTGCAAAAACCAGCGGGTAACCCAGAGCAACAAGAAGGTAAAAAATCGAACGAATATGTAACAAATCGCACCATAAACAGCAGATATCGCGGTATAAAAGCTCATCCGCCACGGCTTTGAATATACATAACTAAAGGAACGGCTTATCGCATCGAAGCAGTCTGAGCCGTCATAGGCAACAGCAGGGAACATAAGGTTAAATCCAGCAACCGTTCCTATCAAGATAATTGTTATCAATGCCCCGGCAATCAAAGCCAGCGGCATAGAGATACCTATTATTAACTCGCCCACTCGTGGGATGTTGCCTATCAGTCCCAAAATGAAAACAAAGAGGGCTATAAAAATAATTATACCGACCGGTGCCAAAGGTACGGTGAAAAAGCTCGGTAGTCTTTTTGTGCTGAATCGCAGTGCCTCGCTTATGCCAGGTTTTTCATCCCGGGCGAATTGAAGTGCTGCGATTCGACATAAGCCGCCGCCCGTAATGGAAATCACAGCAAGTGTTATTGCGAAAAATGCGATGCTATAAATGTAATGGTACCTGAGTGCCCACGTCAGGGCTTTGAAAGCCTCTGCAATATTTTTCGCTACGCCGGGGAGGTCGAATGCAAATAGTGACTTTAGTGCGCCGTGAAATTTTGCAGAGCCGAAAATCCAAAGTGTAGAAAATACGCCCCTGCGTTCGCTGCTTTTATTGTAATTTTCAATAGGTGACTTTAATTTGTCCAGGTTGGTTATATAAATTTGCAGCTCTGTAATTTCGCCTTGTACTTTTGGTGCGGCAATAACTGTTTTGTTAGAGTCCATAATCCAGCCAGCCAGGCATATAATGGCCAGTGCCACAAAAGCAATTATCAATTTACTTGGCTGAAGGGCCATACGGAAAGTTTGGAATATTCTGGGAAATAGAAAGTTGTCAAAAATTTTTAAAGATTCTTTCCCGCTGCTCATTTTGTGTCCTTTCGAAAAGATTACTGTTGTTAGCGGTTATGCAAAGAATATAATTTATTATCGGCCGCTTTCAACAGATTTTATAACATTTTATTCTCGAATAAAGTTATTTACTCCTTATCGGCGGAGGTATCTGGGAAAGTATCAGAGGGCTTTGAAATTATCTTGTATTTGTCATCAAACCAAGCCCCCAAATCTATTAACTTACACCGCTGTGAGCAAAAAGGGAAGAATGTTGCTTCTTCGGATTGTTTTTTAGGTGATACTTTTACTATTTTTTTACAGATTGGACATCTGTGTTTCATATTAAGATATCAATCTGGTGTTTGTTGTTCCGGCTCTGTTGCAAGACCCTGTTCCAGCATACGAGCATACTCAACACAGTATCGTGCCCAAGGCTGGGCTTCGAGCCGAGCTTTTGGTATTTGCTTGCCTGTACCTTCGCAGATGCCGTAAGCGTCCTGCTCGATGCGCTGCAGCGCATCGTCAATTTCTTTCAGCAGTTTCATTTCGCTGTCCACCAATCCAAGGGCGAATTCCTGTTCGTAGTTATCGGTGCCGATATCAGCCATATGGATTGGCATGCTTGATAAATCCCCAGATGCATCCAGCCGGGATTTCTTAAGGGTTTCATCTTCCATTTCATTTACGTTTGCCAAAATTTCCCCGCGTTTTTCCAGCAGCATTTGTTTGAAACGCTCAATATCAGCAGCAGTCAAATGACTTTCCTTTGGCTGGGTTGGGATTATTTTTTTTCTAAATGCCTTTTTGCGTTTCTCTACCACTTGCTTTTATGCCTTTCTTACTGCTGGCCTTTTCTTTATATATCTATGAAAACGTTATTGTAACATATTAAAGTATGTTATAGGTAATATTTCTCTTACCTTATTCGGAATCGCGATGCTTAAGCTTCAAAAAATATAGTTAGCACAATAAAGTTATTCAGGTTAATTTTGCTTGAGTAGCCGTAACTTCATAAAAGGCAAGTGGTTACAGCAACAAGCTTCTGCGATGTTACTATTGGCTATCGGCTGGTTTGCCGGTGATTATTTGATTGTCTTTTGCAAGTTTACCTAAAGGAAGGAAAAAGTTTTCCTGACCAACCTTCCCCGTAAATGTTCTGACCCCAAAGACTTTTTCAATTTGCTGGAGGGAAAAAACATCTTTGGTTTTGCCGATATGGTAGTTACTATCGGCTCCAAGAAGTAGGGCTTCGTCTGTATACTGGATTGTAAGGTTAATGTCATGTGTCACGGCTACGATTGTTTTGCCGTATTTTTGTTGCATTCTTTTGAGCAAATCATATATGCCAACCTGATGTTTTAAATCGAGAAAGCTCGTGGGTTCGTCCAAAAGCAAAATAGGGGTATTTTGTGCAAGTGCTCTTGCAATGAAGACCCGCTGCCGTTCACCGCCGCTTAATTGTGCGAGCGGTCGTGAGGCAAACTGAACCGTATTAGTCATCTCAAGTGCTTCAGCCACAAATTTCTTATCGGCTTTACTTTCAAATCCGAATGTACCAAGATAAGGTGCTCTCGCCATCGA
>JBAPXT010000320.1:0-12012 GCA_049284355.1 Sedimentisphaerales bacterium | reverse complement strand
ATTGAATCTTGTGCCACGCATTGTGTGCCTCCTTTTTTCGGGTTCTAACATGCTGGCATTCTAATTGCAAGTGGCACAGTTTTTGGGGGTAAGGTCAGTAGCATATATATCTTTCGCAGGTCCATCGACAGCTATAGGCAATGGAGTATCAAAATCTATTCTAACAATTACTTCCTTTAGAAAGTCCTTTTTGTACTTCCTGCGTTTTACATTATTTACACTCACATTTTCTCCTTATTTTCTTTATTTTTGTAAGCTAACAATAATTAGATTGATCCGCATAAGATGCTGGATTTTGATTTCCTATTCATATAAAACGCTGCTTCTTTCCATTTTTTAATACCCTTCTTTTACAAAATCACCATCTCCGTATTACTCGCCCCGCCTTCGGCGGAATACCAATAATCAGTTAACTTGCCACCATAGTTGTTGACCTCCGCTGGCGTGATTTACAATTATACCGGCTCCGGACTGGATTTCAACAAAAACTACTATTCCCCCAAAACGCGTTCTGGCGAGGCACCCCAAAATCGCCTAACTCTTGTCCGACGTAGCTTTAGCGAAGGCGGATTCAACAAAAAACTATTGTTCTCCTAAAACCCCCCAAAACGACAACTCTCTCGAACCACAATTAGTCGATAGTTACTAAATATTATTCACTATGAACTATTTTTTCTCTCCCGCCCATATATGGCCGAAGGACTTTTGGTATTGTTACCGAGCCATCAGCGTTCTGGTAAAGTTCGAGAATCGGTATCAGGATTCGGGGACTTGCGACAACGGTATTATTCAAAGTATGGCAGAAAAGGTTCTTCTTTGCAGCGGCGTCTTTGTAACGCAGATTCATTCTTCTGGCCTGAAATTCGTAAAATTTACTTGCGCTGTGTGTTTCACAGTAATTTTTGCGAGAAGGCATCCACGCTTCAATGTCATATTTTTTGGCCTGTCCTCTGCCTAAATCGCCGGTGCATACGTTGGCAACACGATAAGGCAGCTCCAGCGCAGCCATTACGCCTTCCGCATTGGCCAAAATCTCTTCGTGAAATCTATTACTTTCCTCAACGCTGTTCTTGCAGATAACCACCTGTTCGATTTTGTCGAACTGATGAATTCTGTAAAGCCCGTATGTATCTTTGCCCGCCGCACCCGCTTCACGTCTGAAACAACTTGATAGCGCCACATATTTTTTCGGCAGCTCTTCGCCGCTTAATATCTCCCCCATATGGTAAGCCGTCAGCGGCACTTCAGCGGTTCCCGCCAGGTTGAGCTGGTCGGCTTCCATCCGGTATGTCTGGTCCTCGGAGCCGGGGAAAAAGCCGGTCCCTGTCATTGCCTCATCTTTCATAAGCACCGGCACCGACATCGGCACATACCCACGGCCCACCATAAAGTCCATCGCAAACCGCAGAACCGCCCAGTGCAACAATGCTCCATCGCCTTTTAAGATGTAATTTCTCGTCCCTGCTAATTTCACCCCCCGCTCGATATCTATAATGCCAAGGGCCGTTCCTAACTGCACGTGGTCTTTCGGCTCGAAATCGAATTGCCTTACTTTCCCTTCTCTTCTTATCTCAACATTTTCAGTCTCATCTTTGCCTATCGGCACATCGTCATCCGTCGGCTGAGGCACCAGCAGCATAAACGCATCAAATTTCGGCTGCAGTTCTTTTAGCTTTTCATCAAGGGTGGAGGCTTTCTGTTTCAGCTTTGAAAGTTCGGTTATTACTTTCTGCTTTTGAGCTTCTGCAAGTTTTGGTACCGACTTTCCAAGCTTGTTAATTTCGGTGGTGAGTTCCTGAAGTCCTAATTTGTCTTCTCGTAATCTGGCATCAACTTCGAGAAGTTCGCCTATATCTATTTCGAAGTGTTTATCTTTTGCTGCTTTTTTGAACCTTTCCGGATTTTCGCGAATTTGCTTTATGTCGAGCATAGCTTAATTTTCTCTGAAACGTCTGATGATGACAACATTATTCTGTCCGCCGAAGCCGAAAGACTCGTTCATTGCGACATCAACTTGCATTTTTCTCGGCTTATTCGGAACATAGTCCAAATCCAGTTGCGGGTCGGGGTCGTTTAGGTTTATGGTCGGCGGGGCTATATTATCCCGTATCGCCAGAACGCACGTAATCAATTCCGCCGCACCCGCTGCCCCAATTAAATGTCCAAGCATACTTTTGACGCTGCTGGCTGGTATATTTTTTGCCTCTTCCTTAAAAACTGCCTTGATGGCCTTGGTTTCGATTGAATCGTTTTCCATCGTGCTTGTGCCGTGAGTGTTTATATAATCTACATCGCGGTAACTAATCCCTGCATCAGCTAATGCCCACTCAATCGCCTGTATCGCGCCACGGCCTTCTTCGTGCATATCAGTAATCCTGAAGGCGTCGGAGCTGCTGCCGTAGCCGATAACCTCAGTTAAAATTTTTACCCCCCTTCTTTTCGCTGAACGCAGGCTTTCGAGAATAAGAATCGCCGCACCTTCACCAATGACAAAACCATCTCTGCTGGCTGAAAACGGCCTTGAAGCTGTTTGGGGGCTGTCGTTTCGCCTAGACAGTGCCGTAAGGCGGCTAAAGCCTGTGATACCAAGCGGGTGTATCATTGAATGCGCCCCGCCTGCAATCACTACATCCGCATCGCCCCTGCGAATCATCATCATTGCCTCACCGACCGCTTGAGTGCTTGCTGCACAGGCTGTAAGACAACTTCTTGTCGGCCCGCGCGCACCAGTAAGTGTTGCAATATGAGCAGCCGGCATATTCGCCTCCTGCTCCAGTTCGTGCATCGCCTTCATTTGTACCGCGGCCACATCAGTCCATTTTGTCCAGTTCATCTGGTTATTCTGTTTGTCCCATCCGGCCGCGATTGCACCGAAAAAGGCCTCGTGATTTGCTGCTCCTTCACCCGCCCCCAGGTAAATCCCCATTCGTTTTCGGTCGATGCCGTCTGCCGGGTTGTCGGTTTCCACATTTATACCTGCCTGTCTGCACGCCTGAACCGCCGCTCCGATGGCAAACTTGCTTCCTCGATTGCCGTCTTTGTGCAGATTGGGGTTTTTCGTGAACTTTGTTAAGTCGTAGTCCTTCACCTCGGCGCTGAACGTTGTCGGAAACGTCGATGCGTCGAAAATGGTGGTTCTGGCGACTCCGCTTTTGCCCGCCAGCACCGCTTGCCACATCGTCTCAATATCGTGACCCAGTGGGCAGACAATCCCCATCCCTGTAATTACAACTCGCTCATTTTTTCCGTCGTGTGCCATTCTAATCTAATTCTCAAATTTCTTGAGTATAACTGCTGCTGTCTGTCCGCCGTACGTGTAGCCGCAGCATAGTGCATAACAAATGTCGGCTTTGATTGTTTCTTTAACGATGTTAAGGTTACATCCAACTGCTTTTCTCGTGCAGTTTTTCGCGGCTGGTATGAGGCCGTCTCGAATAGCGCAAATCGCCGCGACAACGTCAAGTCCGCCGCACGCAGCACCTGTGTTACTCAGCATACTTTTCGTCGGCCAGACAGGTATTCGCTTCGTTTCCAGGCCCATCGCCGCCTCTATCCCCTTCGCCTCGGCAAGGTCGTCCTGCGGTATACCGACGCCGTGCGGGATTATTAAATCTATGTCCTTAGGCAATATATTCGCCTGTGCAAGCGCCTTTTCGATGGCAATAGTAACGCCGAAACCGTCCGGCTCGATATGTTCATACGCAGGGTTTATACTGGTGCTTTGACCGGCGCCGACCAGTTCCGCGTAAATTTTTGCGCCGCGATTGATCGCGTTATCGAGATTCTCCAAAACAATAATCCCGCCGCCGTCACCGAATACCGAGCCGCTTGCCTCGGTATCAAATGGTCTGCACGCTCCTTCGGCATCATCGTTATGTCGGCTGGTGGCCCTGTTAATCAGGCACTGGCGCATTATCAATACAGGATTTACCTTCGATTCCGCGCCGCCGGCCAGCGCTATGTCGCCGTTGCCCCGTGTGATGACCTCTGCCGCCTCCGCTATCGCAATATACCCCGAAACCTCCACGCAGGTTATCGTGTTGCTCGGCCCTTCAATGTCGTGAATAATACCGATATGGCAGGCTAACATATTGGGCAGATATTTCAACAGCCATAATGGTGTCACCAGATCGAGACCTTCTTTGCCCCACTTATGAATGTCAAACTTACCATCCGCAACACTTGCTGCAACCGCAGGAGCCATCTCAACCACGTCACAGCTTATAAGACCAGCACCCATATTAATTGCCATACGCTCAGGGTCTACATTGACCTTTTCCGGGTCGATTCCTTTTGTAATAAGCCCGCTGTCGGTCAGTGCTTCGTTTGCTGCTATAACCGCCAGTTCAATGTCCCTGGACATCAGTTTGACGGCCTTACGGTAACTCTTTGGCACGTATTGTTGTATCTTGTAATCGGGGACTTGCCCTGCTAATTTGCAGTCGAAACCAGCCGGGTCAAATGCCGTGATTCTGCCTATCCCGCATCTGCCGGCGCATAGCCCCTTCCACATATCACCAACGGTTAATCCAAGCGGGCTTACAGCACCTATGCCGGTTATTACTACGCGGGTAGAACTCATCAATTTTGCCCCGATTCCACAGTGCCGGAACTGCCGCCATCGGAAGATAGGCCTTGCAGAAGTGATTTGAATGTCTCGGTGAACACAAAATTCTCTTTCGGGAACTCTTTACCGCCCAGGTTCTGGTCAATGTGGCTGAACATCAAATCTATCTCGGCAATCAATTTCTCTTCGCAGGTAATTTTACCGCTTGTGCTTGCCGCTTCGGGGGTGATGCTCTCAATCTTTGCATATAATTTTAGTGTATCGCCGGGTTTGGCATAGTCAAAAAAAACACACTTTTTCACCTTTGCAAGAATCACCTTTTCTTTAAAACGATTTGCCTCACCGACAAGTATCCCCGATGTCTGGGCCATCGCCTCTATCATCAAAGTCTCCGGCATAACAGGAAAACCGGGGAAATGGTCGTGCAAATGCTCCTCAGCAAGCGTTATGTTTTTCACTGCTACAGCACTTTCACCGCTGTGAAACTCAACAAATTTGTCAATCCATATCCAGCGCATTTCCGCCTATCAAGACTATCGGCAGGATTGCTCAATATCAACCTGCCGATAGTATCTCGAATATAATTCACTCTATTATGCGGCGTTCAACTTGGTATCGACGTAATTTACAATCGCTCCGACAGTAAACAAATCACCCAGTTTGTTAATATCCGGGTTATTCTCGAATGCGTCCAGGTCGGTGTGCGGCATTTTCTCCCGCAATTCAGATAGTCCTACCTCGGTCAATTTCCCGTTGTTGATGAACTCGGGATTATTCATCAGACTCTCGGCGGGGAATAACTCTTCTCGTGGAATCTTTATTCCAAATGCTTTTTCTAATCGGAATACTATGTCCAAAAAGTCAATACTTTCAGCCCCCAAATCCCCCATCAGCGTCGCTTCAGCCGTAATTTCATCGTTGTCAACTCCCAGCGCATCGACCAGTACTTCCTGAACTTCCTGAAAAATCTCATCCCGATTCATTGCCATAGTTCTTTACCTCCGGCATTTTTTCCTGTTTTGTCCATGAACTATGAACTACCAATACACAAGCTATCTTAGCAGTTCCCATCGTTTCTTCATATTTTCAATTACTCTCGCATCGGTCTCCGCCATTGTGGAATCCTTATCAGCAAGGTTAAAGTGCCTTAATCCGAATTTCGCTTCCACAATTTGCTCACCGCCTGATTCGCCAAGGCCGGTGAAATTGCTGATGCTCTCTTCTATTGTTTTTGCTTCAACTGTATATTCTATCTGGGCACCAGGCGATACGAAACTCTTATATTTTACATTTCTTGCCTCTTCAAGCAATATTATACTGTGGGCAAAATTTTCCGCCTCTCGGACCAGCCAAGACGCCGATTCAATCAACCCTTCCAATAACAGCACGCCCGGCAGCACCGGAAACGTCGGAAAATGGTCCGCTAAATACTCCTCAGCTAAAGAAACTCCCTTGACCGTTTTTATCATTTTGCCGCTTTCCAGCGAAACAACCTTGTCAATAAGTATAAATCTCATAATTCCGGTCATTGTAGCTATATGCAATCATTTTTCCAGTCTTTTTTCCTTTTTTTGATGATTCCCGCATCTAACTCCGCTTCCATCAGGATTAATGTTGGAAAATCTCACACGATTGGGTATACTTTTTATCTATGAAGGTACGCAATGCAAAAATTACCGATGTCAAAGCCATTTATTCCCTGATTAATTCTTATGCGGAACAGGACAAGATGTTGTTTCGGTCAATGGCTGATATTTATGAGAACCTGCAGACCTTCACCGTCGCCGAGCTAAACGGCAAGGTAGTGGGCTGTTGCGCCTTGCAAGTCATCTGGTCTGACCTGGCGGAGATAAAATCGCTGGCAGTTGACCAGGCAAATGCCAGAAAAGGCATCGGCAGTTCCCTCGTGGCTGCCGCCATTGAGCAAGCAACCAAACTCGGTGTAGCAAAAGTTTTTGCTCTTACGTTATATCCTGGCTTTTTTGAAAATCAGGACTTTGAAGCGATTGAAAGAGATAAGTTGCCGATGAAGGTCTGGAGCGATTGTGCCAAGTGCTCAAAGCAGCAAAGCTGCGACGAAATAGCAGTTATAAAAGAAATACAATAATCAATTTTTTATCCTACCTGCCGTCTTTGGAATAGTGCTACCGCCGACAAAAGTATTGCCGTTGTGTAGCATACGGCATAGGTGGCACTTATTATGATATATTTTAGCGGGACTACAATTTCGCTGCCCTCCCCGCTTTCGTAAATCGCATCGCTTATCCAAAAAATTTGCAAATTTGGCACCAAAAACCTGCCTATCTTGGCCCAAAGGTGAGTCTCGGCAAACCTGCCGAACGTGTAATCGCTTATAAGACCTAACAAAAAAATCCCAATACAGGCAGAAAGCGTTACCACTATGTTAAACCGGGCTGAAAATGCCACCGCCAGAGCCACGATTATAATTGCAGCTAAAAACAGCAATACCGCCCCATAAACATCCAGTGCGTTTATACCATTATCTCGCGGGTTAAACTGCCAGTTTCGGTTGATAAAATATAAAAACACTATGCCAAACGTGGCGAATATACCTGTCAGTACGACGGCCGTTGACGAAAATCTCCAGTCATAAACATAGTTGAAAAAAGCACTTAACAAAAACGCTGCTACAACTACAACCGCCGCTGTGCTTATGACCGTCCAGTCGCGCTGGTCATTTACCGATACCATTACGCCATGTCTGATTGCCATCAGCAGAGCAATAGTGCAGATGTAATGTGCCAAAGCCACCGCAGCAGCCACGCCAAAAAATTTCGCAATAATGAATATCGGACGTTGCACCGGCTTACTAAGGACGGTAATTATCGTCTTATTCTCGATTTCCTCCGCCACAGCCCCGGATGCAGAAAATATTGCTATGAACAAACTGGCCAAAAACAGCGTAGATAACCCTACCTCACGCAAGAGTTTATTGTCGTCGCCCAGCGTATACATCGTCAGGGACGGGCTTATAAAGAATAAAAGCAGGGCCGCGACAATTATTACAGCATAGACCGGCTGTCTTAGTGTCTCTGTAAAGGTGTTTTTTGCTATTGTAAATAATTTCTTATACACTGTTTGTTACTTGTGGCTTAGCCATTCGTTTTTAGCCGCTCTTAGATGCACAGTCAGCTGTTGCGGCACAATTTTAAGTAACAATTTTTTTGCGATTGTTTTTATACTAAAATGATGTTTATTATTATATTACACAACTTCGAACTTGTAAAGAACTTACATATATTAGAATATATACTATATTCGTGGTTTTTTGTTCGAAGTACTAAACTGGGATAGAGAATGGCAATATCGTCAAAACGTGCTGAATATGTAGCTCGGGCATCTTTGATTTCGAGCGTTATATTTTTCGGCATTGTCTTTTTTCTGGGCCGATGGAGCGGACTTTTCGCCCTTTCTGCAATTAGTTGGCTTATCCTCTCGGCAGCTCTGATTTGGTTCGTTCTCCTTATTCAGTTCCACCAACGGGCATTGGCCGAGCAGGAAAAGCTTGATACGAGCCAATTGGCCGAGGACAGGCAAGCCACCACAATATTTCAGGCCGGTGGTGAACGGGCCGCTATGTTTGCTGTTGCTCAGCGCCGCCTTGATTTGCTCGAAAAATGGTTCCTTCCTGTATTCTCAGCAATTATAGCCGCTTACCAAATAGCCGTAGGCCTGTACCTGTTAAGAACCGTTCTGACCGCCGCCGACCACCAGGCAAAGCAACCTTTAGTTTGTGCTGCTTGTATGACTGCCATAGCGTTCGCCAGCTTCATAATTTCCCGCTATGCTACTGGTATGTCGGCCCAGCTCCAGTGGAAACCCTTAAGAGCCGGCGGTAGTATCTTTCTCGGTGTGGCTATTTTGTGTTTTGCATTGGCTATTAGCCTGGCAATGGCACAATTCAGAATTTTCATCGTCATAAATGTAATCAACTTTATCATCCCAATCCTGCTCCTTCTCCTTGGCGCAGAAACTGCCCTCAATATCATCCTCGACATCTACCGCCCGAGGCTGAAGGACCAATATGCCAGAAGTGCTTTTGACAGCAGACTGCTGGGGCTTATAAGCGAGCCGGGCGGAATATTCCGGACCGCTGCAACTGCTATCGATTATCAGTTTGGCTTTAAAGTTTCTCAAACCTGGTTTTATAAACTCCTCGAAAAAGCAATTGCACCTTTGACTCTTTTTGCTGCGGTTACCCTGTATCTGTTGAGTTGCATCATCGTGGTGAACCCAAACGAAGAGGCAATAATAGAGCATTTCGGAAATCCCCTAAACCAGGCTGGCCAGGTCAGGCACGTCGGGCCTGGATTGACTTTCAAATGGCCTTGGCCCATCGATATCGCTTATAAACATCCTACGAAAATGGTTTCAGAAATCAGCGTAGGTTTTGTCCCAAAACTCAAACCGGGTACCAAAGAGCTGGACCGTGAGCCGTTGTTGTGGGGAAAAGCTCATTACCAGAAGGAATATCTACTGCTGGTCGCCAGTGAACAGACAGGCGATAGGTCGACCTCCGGAGCTGTCCCGGTAAGTCTCATAATTGCTACCGTCCCCGTTCAATACAGAATAAAGGATTTGTATTCTTTCATCTATAATCATAACGAGCCGGAAAAACTGCTTGAGTCTATCTGTTATCATGAGCTCACCAGGTTCGCCGCCAGTGCAAAGATTGAAGTGGACGACCAGGCGGGTATAAATCAGAGCCTGCTTGGAGTTGGTCGTACCGAGGCCAAACGCATTTTAACCAGCCGGATTCAGGCCGCTGCTGACGAAGCCGGCTTGGGTGTTGAAATCGTTTTTTTGGGTCTTCAGGGCATTCACCCGCCGCCTGAAGTCGCAGCAGACTATCAAAAGGTTATTGGAGCCGTTCAAAAGAAACAGGCACTCATCCTTGTTGCTCATGCACAGCGCAACAAAGATTTGAGTGCTCTCGCAGGTTCTGTAGAAGATGCTGACAGGCTTTATAGTCTTGCAGCCAAATACCAGCAGGCTAAGGAAAAAAATCAGCCGCAGGAAGTCGAAAAGCTTGCCGATGATTTGGATTCGGCCTTCGCAGAAGCAAAGGGCGATATCTTTAGCACATTGAGGCAGGCACAAAGCTACGCCTTTGAAAAGGCAATACTTGCTCGCGCTACAGGACAGCGATTTGCCAGCCAGCTTAAAGCATACAGGGCCGCAAAAGAAATTTACCAAGAAGAACAGAGATTAGCGGTTCTTGAAGAGACCCTCGAGAATATACGAAAATACGTTGTAGTTGCCGACCATAATGATAAACAGGTTTTTATATTCGATGCTCAGGAAAAACTAACGCCAAGTTTATATGAATTAAGTGGCCTTCAGGAGAGTGGCAAAAAATGAAAAATATAGCTATTACAATTTTTATCTTGCTTGTAGTTGCCGTTATGGTGTTGTATTTTGTCTCGTTCCAGGTCAGGGAAACAGAATCTGCCCTCATAACTACCTTTGGCAGGCCTACCCGACCAATCACAGAACCCGGCCTTTATTTTAAATGGCCGGCTCCAATCGAGCGGGTTTATAAATTTGATTCCCGCATGAGGGTCTTCGAAGCCGACCTCGGAGAGACAACAACCAAAGGGGCCGTCCCAATCATTGTGAACACCTACGTCGTCTGGAAAATTGCCGAGCCCCTCGTATTCTTCAACGCCGTTGGAACTATCAAGGAAGCTGAAAACAAATTGCTAAGCCAGCTTAGTGACACCCAAAATAAGGTAATCGGCAGGCATAACTTTGCTGAATTTGTAAATAGCGACCCCTCAAAAATAAAATTTGAAGATATTCAAAGCGAGATGCTTGCCGACCTTCAGCAGCCCGTTAGGGCCGATTACGGCATTGAAATCAAAACTCTCGGGATTAAACAGCTTAAAATCAGTGAGGACGTCAGCAAAGACGTTTTTGAACGAATGAGAGCTGAAAGAAACCGTAAGACCGAAGCCACTATCGCCGAAGGAAACGCCGAGGCTACAAGGATAAAAACCGACGCCGATTCAAAAAAGACCGAGCTGCTCGCTGCCGCAGAGGCAAGAGCAAAGGCAATAAGAGCTGAGGGTGACGCCGAAGCTGCAAAATATTATAAATTGCTCGAAGAAGACCCTGATTTTGCAATGTTCCTACGGAACATTGAAGCTCTTAAGAAATACCTGGAGAAAAGGTCGACTATTGTCTTCAGTGCTGATACAGCGCCGTTCGAGCTGTTAAAGAAAATGCCCGACATCAAACCGAAAAAATAATCCTGAGATATTAACTCGGTCGCAATTTTAAATTTTAAGTACTATGGCAGAAAAAAATAACAAAGACCTGATACCCCGGTCGCCGGGAAAGCCTGCCGGCGATGAGTTTGACGCCGCCGGTAAATCCCTCTCCGAAGCGTTACGAATCAGCTTTATTATCCTCAAGATAATAATGATTGTGCTCGTTGTTGTTTTTCTCGCCTCGGGTTTTAAAATTGTTGAGCCTGACGAGCAGGCGATTGTTTTGAGGTTCGGAAAGATTCGCGGTATAGGAGAAAACAGAATCCTCGGCCCGGGATTGAAGTGGGTGCTTCCATATCCGATAGACAAAATTGTAAAAATCCCCGTAGCTAAAAAGCAAAATTTGCCAATCAACTCGTTCTGGTATTACCAACGGCCGGATGAATTGCTCCCACCCACTCCGGAAACCATAATCCGGGTACCGGCGACTTTAGACCCTCTAAAAGATGGTTATTGTATTACCCGAAGTGAGGAACAAAGCCAAACTGCCGCCGGCTTTACAGGCAGTGACTATAACATTATTCATTGCAAATGGCAGCTAACCTATAAAATTGACGACCCCGAACGCTTCTTCAAAAATACCTATACTGAAGATGTAAGCCCGGGGCAAAGTTATGCTGATGTTATTGCAAAAAGTATAAAGCCGTTATTGGAGCATCTGTTTGAGGACGCCGTTGTAACCGCAATGGTCAACTACACCATTGACGAGGCAATCTCAAGCCAGGATAGAATCCCAAAAAACGTTAAAAAATTGTTGCAGGAAAACTTAGACCGGATAGAAAGTGGCATAGCGGTTGTATCGGTACAGCTCACCGACATAACCTGGCCCAGGCAGGTTGATAACGCATTCTTGGCCTCTATCAAGGCAAGCCAGGAAAGTCAAAAGACCATTAGCGAAGCCAAGGGCTACGCTGAAAACACTCTTAACGAATCTGCAGGCCCCGTCGCCGCCCAGCTTTTTGAGGCTCTTAAGGGTGAAACCATCCCTGAAGAGGAAAAAGAATTGTTGTGGTCTCAGTTAGCCGGCCAGGCGCAGGAGGAAATTGCCGGCGCCAGGGCATATAGAACGAAAGTGGTGGAAACTGCCAAAGCAAATGCAGAATACCTCCAAAAATTACTGCCCGAATATCGCAAACGACCCGAGCTTGTTGT
>JBAPXT010000319.1:0-11146 GCA_049284355.1 Sedimentisphaerales bacterium | reverse complement strand
TGTCCAAGTCGTGCTGAGCATCGAAGAGAAAGTCTTTAACGCTTATTCTTTTCAGCCGAGGGTGTAATAACAATAGGCTGCCTATGCCGAAACGTGCATATACAGTTTCAGCCTTTAATATTATGTCGTCATATTTTTTCTGCTGCTGCGGTTTGATTACGAGATTCTTGATGAAAACCGAGCCGTTAATGTTGAAATTAACCGATTCGGTTGTAATTTTAGTGTTAGTCAACTCAGCAATCTGGTCGAGAGCAATTTTACAAAGGAGATTACCTATAAGTATAAAAGCAAGCCATAGACAAAAGGCCAGAACCAGACCTTTGACAGGCCTGGAAAGGAAAATTTTTTTGGCGTTTACGAGTTTAGCGGATTTGTTTGAGTTTACCGGCATATTTTATGCGGCGTTTAAGCGTATAGTTTTGAGTTTTTAGTTTTACTGAACTATGTCGTCCTTTTTATTGCTTTGTCTGCAATATCACGGCGGCAGTAAGCACCGTCGAACTTTATTTTATCTACGGCTTGGTACGCTTTTGCCTTTGCGTCCGCTATAGTTTGCCCCATAGCAGTTACCCCCAGTACTCTGCCTCCGTCAGTAACGATATCTGCATTTTTGGCAGCGGTTCCTGCGTGGAATACGACAACATCCTGAAGTTGTTCGGCCTGAGCTATGCCGGTTATTATTTTCCCTTTTTTATACTCACCCGGATAGCCAGCCGAGGCCATGACCACACAAACGGCTGGTCTTTTGTCCCACTGGAGTGTAACCTCATCCAGTTTGCCATCACAGACCGCCAGCATAGTCTCCAGCAAATCGCTTTTTAGCCGCATTAGCATCGGCTGGGTTTCTGGGTCGCCGAAGCGGACGTTAAATTCGAGCACTCTCGGCCCGCCGGCAGTAATCATAAGCCCTGCATACAGCACCCCTTTATATGGTGTACCGTTGCGATTCATACCATCTACCACCGGCACGATAATTTCACGTATGATTTTGTCCATCATCTCCTCGGTGACCACTGGCGCGGGACTGTAGGCCCCCATTCCGCCGGTGTTTGGCCCGGTGTCGCCATCACCGATGGGCTTGTGGTCCTGCGATGACTCCATAACGTAAATATTTCTGCCGTCCACGAAAGCCAGTATAGAGGCCTCTTCACCGAGCAGTTTATCTTCGACGACGATTTTGTCGCCTGCCGAGCCGAATATCTTGTCGCACATTATTTTTTCAGCCGCTAAAATACCATCGGCAGGTTCGTCACAGACGAAAACGCCTTTGCCCTTTGCAAGCCCCGCTGCTTTTATTACCACCGGTTCGTCCCTGCTTGCGATATATGTTTTGGCGTCGGCAAATCTCTCGAAGACCTGCCCCTCTGCGGTGGAGATGGCACTGGCACGCATCATCTGTTTTGCGAATGCTTTATCCGCTTCAAGCTGTGCGGCACCAGCGCTGGGGCCGAATGCTTTTATACCGGCAGCTTCAAAGACATCGACCGCTCCTGCTGCGAGCGGGTCTTCCGGTCCAACTACCACAAGAGCTATAGTGTTCTGCTTGGCGAAGTCCACCAGCTTGTTGGTGTCATTGATGCCGATGGGGATATTTTTCCCGCACTGGGCTGTACCTGGGTTGCCCGGAGCAATATAGAGTTTGCCCAGATTTTTTGATTGAGCCAGTTTCCAGGCGATAGCGTGCTCGCGCCCGCCACTGCCGATTAGGAGTACGTTCATAAAATAACCTCGGATTAAATTGCTATTAGCACTAAAAGTACTAATTTACCAAAGTCCTATGTTTTGCTCAAGTTGATTATTGATAACTGGTGATTTTGGTGATATTCTGTTGTCGGTGTAATTAAGGAAGAGAAGTTATGGAATTATCTTGGCTGCTTGTTTTCAAGATAGGAGTATCTCTTGCAGGTGTTCTTGCAGGTATAGGTATGTTCTCAGAGCTCCCCTGGGTGGTGAAGCTGAAGCTGAGCGCTACTTTGCTGGTTGGGATTCTCCTGATAGGTATTTGGGCCCGGCCGTTGGCAGCACCAGTTGAGCCGTTTGGGGTTATGTCTATCCCTGCCTTCGGTGGTGCAGTAACTTTGGCGGGTTTAGCGGTTTTAGCCGGCTTTATTGGCTATTTTCTTTCCTGGCCGTATGGCCGAGAAATCGGCATTCTGGCGGTACCCGCAGGGCTTGCTATCTGGGCTGTGCGCTGCGGCAATATGGCAGAGTTGATGCAGTTAAACCCAACCCTCGCCCAGCGTCAGGTTCTGTTTGCAGCACTTAAATGGGAGCCGATTTTCTGGCTGGTTATTGTCGCTGCCGGATTTGGCGGCGTGCTTGTCGGACAGAAAATCATTGCTAAGCCTGAATCGATGGAGGGGCAGGAAAAATCCGGCTCTAAAACAAATATATATTTGAATGCGATAATTGCTGTGGTCGTTTCGGCTTTCATAGCTCAATTTTGTATCGGGATATTTGCTCAGGACGTCAGGGTACCCGACCACAAATTAGGTTCGGTTGTGGCTCAACCATCTGTCGGCCAGATTGTTTTTGCTGTATTAGTTTCATTTGGAATAGCTGCTTTTTTTGTGAAGAAATTTCTCAACGCCGGCTATCTCTGGCCAACAGTGGCTTCAGCTTTGGTAACCGGATTTGCTGTTGTTACTTACGTCAAGCAGGATACCTTGCAGTATCTCATCGAGCACCACCCGCCGGTCTTTTTCTCCAGTGTGGTTGCTTCCATATCGCCTGTGCAGATGGTCTCTTTTGGCGTATTAGGCTCAATTGCCGGCTACTGGCTGGCAGTCCGCTATGATTATTGGGGAAAACACCCATAAAAGGGCAAATTGGGGGATGACGGCAAATTTGGTGTATCTTTTTTCAAGCCTCATCTTTACGGTAAGTGCATATATTTTATATGCTTATGCACACGGGGTCCTATAACTGATTCTGGTTGCCTAAACAAAAGCAAAAATGGTTGTTTTAGGCCTCGGAATTAGCCGAAAATACAGTTGCCCCCTTGCTTTCTTGCGAAAGCAAGAAGGGGGGTGAACAGATGACCGGCTTTCTTCGTAAAACATAATGAGACCAGCCGACAAAAGGAGTTGAAAATGTTGGTTTTAAGCAGACAAAAAGATGAGTCGATTATGGTTGGCGACGATGTCGAGATTACCATCGTTGATGTCCGCGGAGATAAAGTCCGTCTCGGTATATCAGCACCTAAGGAGATACCGGTTCATCGCAAGGAAGTGTACGAAGCGATTCAGCGCGAAAAGAACGAGCAAAAGAAGGCTCAAAAGGAATAAGCCACCGGAAAAATTGTTCATATCAAATTTCACACACCGTCCTGTTTGTATCTATTTTTTTCATTTATTATCCCTTTTCTTGAGTGTGGTTTTCATCCAGATGTCTGTTAGTTCCATCTGATAATTACCCTTGAATGCAGTCTGATCCAGAATGGCTTTAATTTTGCTGTCATACTCCTGCTGGCTAAAACCGTGAAGCTCGGTGACTTTAGTTAAAATCAGGTAAACCAAAAATCCATAATCTTTCTTTGCCTGCTCGACGTTCTCGTTGAGAGCATCCCGGCAGGGGTCATATATCCACCCTTGCCCATCTTTTTTTAAAACACGATAACACTCATCAAATACCTTGGCCGGCTTGTTCCAGTGATGCAATGAGCCGGTGCTGACGATAAAATCAATCGAATCATCCCCAAAAGGAAGAGCCGCGGCATCGGCAAGCTCAAATTTAGCATTCGTAATGCCTTGCGTATGGCGTTTTGCTATCTTGACCATTTGACTGCTCAGGTCGATGCCATAGACCCGCAGCCGCGGCAACCTCTTTGCAATCTCTATCGACAAAAACCCTGTTCCTGAGCCTAAGTCAACAATAGTTCCGCTTTTTATCTTTTCGATTATGTCATCAGCTATTTTTCTTTCCGGCTTTTTAAGAATCCTGGCTGGTATGGCATCGTAGAATATAGCAGCAGGAGCTGGAATCGCTTCAAATCTGCTCTGCACATCCCTGATGAATTTTGTCAGAGACATAGTTATTATTCCTTTTACAATCGTTTATAACGTGGCCCGCCGGTGCCTTCGGGGCAGGTCCATCTGATATTATCGAAAGGACATTTTCTCTGGCAGGTCTTGCAGTGCAGACAGTTTGACGGATTGGCCGGCGTTACCTCGTCGTGAACCGTCTCATATACCCCCGCAGGGCAGAATGTAATACAGGGGCTGTTGAACTTCGGAGTGCATTTTGTCCGGCAGATATTGCTGTCTAAAATTTCAAGGTGGCTGGGCTGCTCCTCGCGATGCTCGGTTGCTGCCATTGCCGTAAAGGTGTCTTTATCAAACTGCTGTTTGGGTTTTAACCTGTATCGAGCGGTAGTCATCGCTTCATAATCTTTTTCAATCTTAAACTGAGGCAAAAGGCCGCCAAGAACAGAAAACGGCATTCCCAGCAAAGGCCCGAGCTTCGCAACGGTCTGGCGGAAGTTCCTTGCTGACTTCATCTCTTTGGCAACATTCGAGTTGTCGACAAACTCGGTATATCTGGTTGCTACGGTCTGCGGTCTGTCTGAAGTTTCAGCGATTGCCTTTGCTGCACAGATACCTGAGTTAATGGCATTGTGCAGTCCCTTGATTTTAAGCATGTTCACAAAACCGGCGCTATCGCCTAGGATTATACAATTGCCTTTGCCGATACTGCCGGTTTGCGGGTCTGTTGGTACAGCGTAGTATCCGCCTTCGGGAATCATTTTAGCGCCGGCCTCTACCACCGTGCCGCCATCGATAAACTGCTTTACAAACCTGTGATTTTTGAAGTTCGTCAGGGCATCCTGCGGGCTAAAATTGCAGTATTTCCAGTCGGCACCGACAATCATACCGACAGCGATATTATCGTTGCCGGCTGGATACATTATGCCGCCGCCGAACATCCCCGGTCCTAAAACCGGTGTCCAGATGGGATAACCCATAGCGTGAACAACGCGTCCCGAGGTGAATTTACCATACTGCTGGCTGCTTACCTTTATAAGCTCCTTGACGGCCACCGAGTAGAGCTGGGGCGACTGTTTTTGCAATCCGGCTTTTTCTACAAATTTTTCGGTCAAAAGCCCATCACAGCCTTCGGCAAGTACAACGAAGTCGGCGCTTATGAATTCACCTTCGACGAAGTTCGGCTGTTTTTCGCCCTCTTTATTGAGACCACGGTCGACGAGCTTGACACCTTTTGCCGTATTTGTTGATTTGTCGAGAATGATATCTTCAGCCGCAAAGCCGGTCAGCACTTCAACGCCGAGCTTTTTTGCTACCTGCCCCATCCATTTAGTCAGCTTGCTTATCGATACAATATAATCGCCTTTGTGTATCATTTGGCCGAAGCCCAGCCCGAGTTTTTTGGCGAGCATAATCGCAAAGAAAAGGTTAAACGATAATTTTTTCCCCAGAAAGAACATCACATTATCTTTGCTGACCTTATTTGCCAGGACATCTTTAGCCTGCTCACTGTCCCGCCATCCCGGAACAGAGGAGTCCAGCAGCGTATGCAGCGGTTCAGCTTCCAAAACTGCACCGGAGAGATTGTGATTGCCCAGGTCGGCGGCCTTTTCTACCACGCAAATATCAATGTCCGGCTTTTGTACTTTGAGCTGTATCGCACAAGACAGACCAGCGGGGCCTGCACCGACTATCAAAACCTGCACCTTATTGTAATCTTTATCGTTTGACACTTTTTATTCGGCCTCTAATTCCTCAACCAACTGCGGCACTATATCTTCTACGTTGCCGACAATGTAGTAATCGCATTGTTTAAATATCGGAGCGTTTGGGTCGCTATTGACTGCGACTATGGTCTTGGTATTTGCAACACCTATCATATGCTGAATAGCGCCGGATATTCCCAGTGCGATGTAAAGTTTCGGTCCGACGGAAGTGCCGGTTTGCCCTACCTGGTGTATGCGTTCAGCAAAGCCCTGCTCCACCGCCGCACGCGAGGCGCCTTTTTCAACCGCTGTATCTAACTTTTTGCTCAGACAATCGCAAAGTGAACTCACAAGCTGTTCGTAGTTATCCCGGCTTTGCATTCCCTTGCCGCCGCTGACAATTGCCTCAACATTGAAATTTACGGCGCCGGCACCCAATTCCGTTTTTATAATTTCCAGGCTAATATCATCATCGCGAAGCTGGACCCTGTGTTTGATGGTTTTGCCTGTTCTTGATTTGTCCGGCGGCAGTTTTTTCATAACTCCCGGCCTTGCCGTAGCCATCTGCGACTTTGAATCTTTCGTGCAGATGGTTGCCATAACGTTGCCGCCCAGCGCCGGTCTGGTCTGCAGAAGGATAGCTATTCGGCCTGTTCGTGAACTATCCCTTATATCGAAAGAAGTGCAGTCAGCAGTAAGTCCGCAGCCGACTCTGTAGGAGACCATAGGTGCCAACATCCTGCCCTGAGGCGTGGCGGCATAGAGGACGATTTGCGGCCAATATGTGCTGATGCAATCGGCAATAACTTTGCGATACACGGCAGGGTCAAATACACTTAGCAGTTTATCCTCGATAAGGTAAATATTGTCTGCACCTGCGGCGATTAATTCTTTTGCCATCGGCTCGACCTCGTACCCTGCCAGGCATACGCCCACTTTGGTCTCTAAGGAGTCTGCAAGTTCTCGGGCCTTGCCTACAAGCTCAAACGTTGCCGGATGTACCGTACCGGAGTTGTGCTCAGCCACGACCCAGACCTCGCCGGTAAAACTTGGTTCGGTCAACTGCAGGCCGTTTATCATATCTTCCAGTGCTCCCTTATGGAAATGCGCTCCTGCAGCAGCAAGTATCTTTTCCTTAATATGTTCGTCAATCCGGCTGGTTCCGCTAATGCCTAATTCTTTTAGTGTCCGGGATAGAATTTTAAAATCTTCATTTTCCTTTTTTGTTTTCTCGAAGCTTTTATCAAACCCCTCTGCTCGCCTGCTCGGCAAAACGTAGCGAGGTGTTTGGGTATCGGTGCTTGGGCCAAACTCGCCGTTGCCGCTTTTAAAACTATCAACAAGCAGTTTGGCCAACGATTTTGCATCGCTGACCTGCTTACATTTTCTGGTGCTTTTACCTGGCGGGAAAACACGGATTACAGTTGTTTTTGAACCTTTAGCACCGATGTAGGTCGCTTTGATATCATCACCGTTCCAGCGAATAATTTCCATCTTGTTTGCCCGTCGTGTTGCTGCGAACGTCGCAAACAGCGGATACTCGTATTTGGCAACGGTGACCACCGCCGGTAATTTTTTGGCGGCAACCACCTGACTGCCGCCGCTGATAATGCGTGTGAATTCAAAATGGCCGCCCTTGAATTCGGCACCCGTGGCGTATGCTATGCACGGGACAGACAGCTCCTCGGCAATCTGTGGAGGTACCTGAGCGGTATCGCCGTCCACTGATTGCATCCCGCAAACCACGTAATAATCGCCGTTTCCTTTGAAGAAATCTTTAACTATCCTTCTAATGGCATAGGCCAGGGGATTTGCCGTCGCCCATGTATCGGCTCCGCCCAGAGCTTTGTCAGTCAACAGCACCGCCATGTCAGCACATCTGCCCAGGCTGTATCGCAGGACTTCTTCAGCCATCGGCGGCCCCATAGTTAAGACAATGATTTTGCCGTCCGCATCGGCGCTGATTTTTTTCATATAATTCGCAAAAGCCAGCGCCTGCGAGTCCAGCTCGTTGATTACGCTGGCCAGCCGGCTTCTAATGAGCGTTCCGGTCTCGAGGTCGAACGCATTGTCGGTGATTTGCGTTACGTCGGGAACCTGTTTTACCAAAACTATGTAATTACTCATATTTTGTACTGTGTATATTGTATCCTGTTGTCTATGCTGTTGTTAGAGCAAACAAATACAGGGATAGATAAGTATATCAATTGTTCGGGATTTTTGCAAATAATTATAATTTGCCTTTCTATGCTGCTATTCCATCATAAAATTGCGAATGTAGTTTAATTTATAGCTTGTTTTGGACTGTGAAATAATGTTTAATCTTAGCCTTGGTTGTAAGAAAGGTAAGTATAAGCGGGTTGAAGATTGTTGTGAGGCGAACAGAGATGGCGGATTTGAAGGTACTGGCTGATGCAATTATTAGCGGGGACCAAAATGCTGCGGTGAAGATTACCAAAGCAGCGCTTAATGAGGGCACAGCAGCCAAAAGTGTTCTCAATGACGGATTAATTGCAGGTATGGACGTTGTTGGCGACCGTTTCAAAAAGAACGAGATTTACATACCTGAGGTGCTTATTTCTGCCCGCGCAATGAAATCAGCGATGGAAATCCTTGAGCCTGCCCTTGCCAGGGCAGGTGTTGAGCCGATAGGAAGATTTCTGATAGGAACTGTGCAGGGTGATTTGCATGATATTGGGAAGAATTTAGTGGCGATGATGTTAAAAGGCGCTGGCTTTGATGTGGTTGACCTTGGCGTTGATGTTACGCCGGAGAGATTTGCTGAACGCGCCAAAGCGACGGATGCTCACCTGATTGGTATGAGCGCACTTTTGACTACAACAATGCCTTCTATGGAGAAAACCATAAAGCTTCTCAGAGATGCCGGCATTTCGGTCAAGACTATGATAGGCGGCGCACCGGTAACGCAGGGCTATGCTGATAAAATCGGGGCAGACGGCTATGCACCTGATGCCGCTTCGGCTGTCGATTTGGCCAAAAGCCTTATCGCTTAAGAAATATTGAACCACATAGGCGTAAGCCTTGATGATAAAAGCCAAAAATAGTGTTAAAAAGGCTGTTTTTTGCGCTTAATTTGGTAAAATAGACACTTGGTTATATGCGACAGATAAAGAACCAAAATTTGGCGCAATTGCTGATACAGCTTCGTTTTACGCCCCAAAAGCATCTCCGAAAACAGCTCGACTCCGCCGAAAAACTTCTGGCTATTATCAAAACCGACAAGGAATATCCTTTCGATTTCGTCTGTTTCCATATTACTGGTTTTCACCCCAAAGCTCTGTCGGAACAGCAGCCCATAAAGGGTGATGAACTTGCAGAAGACCTGAGGATTTTCATTGCCAAACTGAGCAGCCAGCTTGCTCTTGAGGTGGCTTCGCAGGACCAGAAAATTTATACCATTGAAGCTCTTGCTGCTTCCTTTGATGTTTCAACAAAGACGGTTCATCGCTGGCGAAGACGAGGCCTGATTGCGCGAAAATTTATTTTTGAGGACAGAAAAAAACGCCTCGGCTTTTTGCAATCAGCCGTAGATAAATTCCAAAAGGAAAATCCGAACTTTGTTGCCAAAGCGAAAAACTTTAAGCGTTTGACGGAGAAAGAAAAACAATTGATTATAAAACAAGCCAGAGCGCTCGCAGCTAAGGCCTCACTAAGCCGTTATCAAATCATAGGCCAGATTGCATCCAAACTCGGCAAGGTCCACGAAACCATCAGATACACACTCTTGGACTATGAAAAGGCCAATCCTGGTAAACCTGTTTTCCGAGAGCCGGGTGGTGTAATCAGCCCGGCTGAAGCTTCTGAGCTCTATAAAATGTTCAAGCAGGGATGCGAGGTCAAAGAATTGATGGGCCGCTTCGGTCGAAGTAAAAGCTCGATATACCGACTTATAAATCAACAAAGGGCAAGGGCGCTTCTGGCTAAAAAAATCGAATTTGTCGCCAGCGATGAGTTCCTTGAAGAAAACGCCATGCAGAAGTTTCTCGCAAAACCAATCGGTGTGGAAGAACCTCTTTCCCAGAAAAGTATTGAGCCGTTGGAGTTGGCCGGCAAGTCTCTTCTGCCTGAGTATCTGCAGGCATTAAGAAATACCCCTGTACTGAATCGGGAACGTGAGGTGGAGTTGTTCCGCAGATATAATTATCTGAAATATTTGGCTTCTGTAACCAGAGCGGAGATGAAGCCTGCACGGGTTCACAGCGACAAGCTGAAGAAAATAGAAAACTATTTGGCCGAGGCGGAAGCAATCAAGAAAGCAATAGTTGAGGCGAACCTGCGGCTTGTTGTCAGCATCGCAGGAAAACACGCCGCCGGAGAGGCCAATTTTCAGGACCTGGTGAGCAAGGGTAATTTCGCACTTATAAAGACAGTCGAAGAATTCGACTATACAAGAGACATTCGATTCGGAAAGACCGCCTCATTGAACATAGCAAAAGAGTATGCAAAGGCGTCCGGCAAAAGCACAGAGCTTACTCGGGAAAAAGCAGGCTCATTGGCAAACATACAGCGTTACTTAAAGCCGGCTGAATCTGACTTCGCCGCTGTCGAACGGGCGCGACACAATCTGGTGCAGGTCATCAAGGATGAGCTTGACCAGCGAGAGCAGTATATAATCTTAAACCATTTCGGCCTGGTCGGCTCACTAATAAGAAAAAATAAAAAAAACCTGCAGCAAATCGGCGTAGATTTAGGCCTGACCAAGGAAAGGGTCAGGCAGCTCGAACTGGTTGCCTTGCAAAAGTTAAGAAACTGCCTGAGCATCAAAGAATTTGAACTCCTTACCGGCTAATTTCCCGCCGGAGGCGGGCCCCATTAGAATAAACAACACTCTAAACAATGGGGCAATTTTACCCGCCATAGCGGGTAAAATTGGCTTTGCCCGCCAAACGGAGTGGCGGGTAAATTTGGGTTTGTTTTGGGTTTGTTTTTGCATCGTAAAAAGCTCTGGTTTATTCTCATAATTCTTTGTCATATAATAGGTTAAGTCTATTTTTGGCTTTTCGGAAATTGGGTTTGTTTCGCATAATTTTTGTTTGTTCATAGTTGATTGTTCGTAGTTGATAGAGAATCTCCTATGGGGTTTTCGCCTGCTTTACAAATGGCGAAATTCCACTACAAGATTAATAACTGCTAGTCATTTCTGACCCGGGCCTGCTGGACCTAAAACCTTACCCTACTGGGCTGCTTGGGACGAAGTACGTCCCTCTCTATAATTAGATAAACATGCGCGTTTGATGCGAAAATTTTGGGGATTTAGAAGTGCATTTTTAGTTAAATCCTTATGCATGAGGGAATAAAATTTTTTTAACTTTCCAGTTTTTGGTACGCAGCTACACGCGATTTTGATTGAAAGTTTAGCACGTGGCCAGTGACCAGTGACTCGTGGTTCGGAGGGTCCTGTGAAGGACGGGCCCGTCTCCGTTAAAAACTACCCGG
>JBAPXT010000318.1:0-1621 GCA_049284355.1 Sedimentisphaerales bacterium | reverse complement strand
ATATTGAGTAACACGCCAACCGCAACAGCCGAGAGTAACATACTGGTTCCGCCTGCACTTACAAAGGGCAGTGGTATTCCCTTTGTCGGCAGCACAACCGTCACCACACCGATGTTCAGCGCCGCCTGAATACCTATCGCCATAACAATTCCGGCGGCTAACAACTGGCCGAAACGGTCTTGGCATCGCACAACCACCAGAATTCCCAGCCAAACAAAAACAATGAATAACCCAATTACCACCACGGTTCCGACAAGGCCAAGCTCTTCACCTATAATAGCGAAGATAAAATCCGTCGTATCTTCAGGCAAATGCCCATATTTGCAAATTCCCATGCCGAGTCCTTTGCCCCACAGCCCACCGGAGCCGAGCGCAATAAGCGACTGATTCGACTGATAATTAGCCGAATCAGCCAATCCCTGGGGGTTTAGAAAAGCGGTGATTCGCTGCAGGCGGCCGGGTGAACAAAGCAGAACGAGGCAAAAGGCAACTACACCAAAGGGCAGAAGGGTTAGAATATGCCGCCATTTTACGCCGGCGATTATTAAGATCAGAAAACTTAAAAGTGCCATAAATACTGCTGTGCCAAAATCTTCGATGATTATCAAGCCGACTACTACGGCTATGAGCAGACAGAGGGGGATAAAGCATTTCCAATATAACTTTATACTGTCACTGAACTTATCGCAAAAGGCAGCAAGGAAAAAGATGAGCGACCATTTTGCCAGCTCGGAGGGTTGGAAACTTATGGTTATTGGGCCGGCGGGGATTCTGAGCCATCGGCGAGCCCGATTAATTTCTGTGCCGAACTGCGGGAACAAAACGAGTATAAGTAACGCTATGCTAATGACTAACAGATAGGTAACCGGCGACTTAAACCAGCCGGCGGTTAAGGCAAATTTACGATAATTGAAGAAAGAAGCAGTGTAGAGGAGCAGACAGGCGAGGGGGAAAAAAAGGAGCTGACGCAAGGTCGGGAAATCATAAAATCTCTGTAAGTCTATGTCCTGGCCGACATTAGCACCGGCAGAGAAGACAAAAATGGTGCCGATGGCCATTAAAATAATGACGACCATTTCAATATCGCGAGGAAGCGAATTATTTTCTGTTGTCGTAACCACTTGATTAGAAAATAGTTAGGTAAAATCAACTAATAAGTCGAACAGGGTTTCTCAGAGATTATTTTCGGCTCTAAGTTGGTGATTGCAATAGAAATTGTGTTAAACGGGGCAACTTGGGTAAATTGGGCAAGAGGAAATTCGCGAGAATTTTTTCATAAAATGCGTTGAAAGGGGGTAACGCCGATAGTTTACGTGGAAACGATGGAAAACTATATAGAACTATTCGAAAACTGTATAGAAACAATCGAAAAACATATAGAAACAAGCGAAAAAAGTATAGAAACGTTGAAAAAAATTGGACAATTTTTTCGGTATTGCGTCGTGCGTATCGCGTATTGCGAGGGAGGAATTTTTGGGTAAAAGTTACCCAAATTAACATGGATTTTTTAGGCGCAGGTTACACTGACCTTACCCCCAAAAAC
This sequence comes from Sedimentisphaerales bacterium, assembly GCA_049284355.1. GTDB lineage: Bacteria > Planctomycetota > Phycisphaerae > Sedimentisphaerales > Anaerobacaceae > CAIYOL01. The sequence continues at coordinate 78 of JBAPXT010000318.1, read as the reverse complement.
TGTGCCACTTGCAATTAGAATGCCAGCATGTTAGAACCCGAAAAAAGGAGGCACACAATGCGTGGCACAAGATTCAAT